>CAUTKJ010000022.1:0-6498 GCA_963539185.1 uncultured Candidatus Saccharibacteria bacterium
GTTTCCAGAGTGATGTCCGTCGGGCGAATGGCTTCGTGAGCTTCTTGGGCGGACGCGGATTTGGTCTTAAATTTGCGAACCGTTGAGTAATCTGGACCGTAAAGACGCTTGATAAAATCGGTAGCCGCCGCGATGGCTTGACCGCTCAAATTCACCGAGTCGGTACGCATATAGGTGATTTTTCCGTCTTGGTATAATTTTTGCGCCGAAGCCATGGTTGCTTTGGAGCTGAGGCCAAGTTTAGAGTTGGCTTCCTGCTGCAAGGTTGACGTGGTAAATGGTGCCGCTGGATTGCGCGTTCCGGGAGTTTTTGAGATATCACTAACAATAAATTCGGCGGGTTTCAGGCTATTTAAGAACTCGTTTGCCGCTTCTTCTGTATCGAATTTTTGATTAAGCTCGGCCTTGAATTCTTGATTGTCGTGAATAAAAATGGCGGTAACTTTGAACTGAGAATTGCCCTCAAACTTCATAATTTCTCGTTCGCGCTCGACTAGTAATCGCACTGCTGGGCTCTGAACGCGACCAGCCGATTTTCCGCCCGGAACTTTCTGCCAGACGACTGGGCTGAGCTCAAAACCAACCAGTCGGTCAAGAATTTGCCTGGCTTGTTGCGCCTGAACCAAATTCATATCCACGGTTCGCGGATTCTTAATTGCGTTGGTTATGGCGTCTTTGGTGATCTCATGAAAGACGATTCGCTTAGTCGTTTCAATTGGAAGATTCAGCACCTTACACAAATGCCAAGCAATGGCCTCTCCTTCGCGGTCTTCATCGGTTGCGAGCCAAACATTTTCCTTGCCAACTGCCTTGACATTTCTCTTTAGCTCGGTGATAACTTTCTTTTTTTCGGGGTCAACTTCATAAATTGCGAAAAAATCGTTAGCCACGTCAATCGGCGGCGTTCCATCCTTCGTCTTTTTAACGATCGAGCGAATATGCCCCACGCTAGACAGGACGTGAAAATCCTTGCCGAGATATTTCTCGATGGTTTTAGCTTTGGCTGGTGACTCGACGATAACGAGATTTTTCATAACTTTATATTATAACAAATCACTATCTGGCTACAACCGCAAAGTGAATTATTACGAGCGACCACTGAGTCGACGGAGCGTTGCTATTGACCCGAGGCTGCGATTGGCGTCTATTATTTGGCGTGGTTTTTCTTTTTTCACGTCGCCGTTAATTGCTCGCTTTATATAGGTGTATGTTGCGTGCGCAGCGAACGGAAGCGAGGCGGCGAATGCTCCAGCTCCTAGTTTGCGTAGAAGCTTGGCAGGCTTTGGACTGTCGGTTCGTTTGTCGACTAGTTCGGCGGCGGCATAAGCGACTAAGGCTGCTGTCTCCATAGCTAGCCCCACCTTCCCTGACTTGGTTGGTCGAGTTTCAGCTTTCTCGTCGCTGCGCAAATTAGCAATTCCCGTAGCCATAGCGTTTATCGAGTTTAGTACCGCAACAGTGCCAAGAACATACTTTGGAGCCAACCTTTTTTTGTCCATTTCATAGAGGATTTTTGCCATAACTATTTTGTCTGTTGTGGCGTCTAAGGCTGCTCCAAAATTGCTAGTCTGCCCTGTCATGCGTGCTACTTTGCCATCCAGAACGTCAGCTAATCGCCCGACTGCACATTCCGCCAGACCTTTAGCTGTATCGATTTCCTCAGATCCGCGCATCGCCAAAGTGGCACCAGTTACGCTTATAAAATTAGGAATAGTAAAGACGTCCTTAGCGACTTTGCGGACGGTAGGAAATACTTCTCGGGCTTTTTTCATAGTCCGTATAATAACATCAATTTGTCAAAACAGCAATATTATCGTAATGTCCAGTTATTGGCTCCGAGAGGTTTGATAACGCCGTTGATTTCCAGCATAGTTAACGCCGTGGCGAAGTCTGACGCGGATAATCCTGATTTTTGTTGAATTTCGTCGCCGTCACGCATCCCTTCTGAGATGAGTTTTATGATAATCGCCTCTTCAATTGTTGCGCTGGCTGCTAACTCTTGATCGTTGTTTTTTTGTAATTTTTCTGGCGCGATGATTGACAAAACATCGTCGGCGTCCGTCACCAAATACGCCCCTTGTTTTAATAAAGTATTACAACCCGCCGACAGTGGGCTGGTTATGTTTCCGGGAACTACAAACAAATCTCTTCCCTGGTTCAGTGCGTGAGAGGCGGTGTTTAGTGTGCCGCTTCGCTCGGCGGCTTCGGTGATAATAATTCCGTCAGCTAGCCCGCTAACCAGCCGATTGCGCTCCAGAAAACTCCAACGATTGACTATTTTATTGTCGCCCTTCATCCATTCTGAAACGACCGCGCCGCCCTGCTCTATGATGCTCATGGCTAATTGATAATTGGTCCGCGGTGAAATATCAGGAAGCTCGTTTGGGACAACTGCCACGACCGTTCCGCCGGCTTCAATCGCAGCTTTTTGGGCAATGCAGTCCACGCCTAGCGCCAGCCCGCTCACGATTATACATCCGGCTTTTGCCAGATCTGTTGCTAGTCGCTCGGTGACTTCTTTTCCGTAGGCAGACGGCTTGCGGGACCCGACGATTGACACGACTGGCGCCTCTGTTTCCGGCAATTTTCCCATATAACATAAGCTTTTTGGTGGATTGGCAATATGTGCTAATCTCTGGGAGAAAATATGCTCATCTGGTGTAATTCTATTGATTTCCATAAAAAATGTGGTAAAAAGTATTGACACTTTGTCAAATGTTTGCTATAATCAAGGACGATTGGTTAAGTAATCATTAACCAAACGCACCTTATACCCCCTATTCTAACTATATGTTAGGTTGCGCGCAATGGCATTAAGTATTCTTACCCTCCACTTTTTGCGGTTCAACGTTACGCGCATACTAACCCCTTTAACTGCCCTTTTTCAAAGGCGACCTCTGTTGGGGCGAGCACTAGTTGGTGTTGATAATAATCAGGCGCGGACTTTTGGAGTTTTAGTCGCGACGCTTCGCTGATACGGTAGCTCGGGTGGGTTGAAGGGTAAAAAAGCGTCAGGTGATGCCCACCCTTACCTGGCGCTTTTTTGTTGGGAAAAATTATTTATTTTCTATAATATGTCGGCATTTTTCGCAAATACCTTCCAACTCAAAGTGGTGTTTTGCGACTATGAAATTATGTTTTTTACCGATGAGATCTATGAGTTTTTCGAGTTCTTGCGATTGTATGGGTTCGGCATTTTGGCAATTTATGCAATATAGATGGTGATGATGTGGTATAAACGGTTCCGCTAACTCGTAATAATTCTTCCAGCCAATAGTTATGGTGTTTATAATGTTCAGACTATCGAACATTAGTAGTGTGCGGTAAATGCTGGCACGGTTAATGTTTTTGCAGTTTTTCGCAATATCGCCAACCGTAAGAGGTACGTCTGAATTTCGCAGGATATCAAATACTTGCTGGCGCGGTTTTGTCAGGCGAAGATTGTAGCGTTCAAATATTTCATTTAGCATAGTGCTACCAATAGTTTATAACTTATTGCAACAAGTGTGCAATAGACTTACAGTCCGAGTAGTTCATAAGGATATTTGGGTTGGTTGATTTTTGTGATGTGTGCGTCGGTTATGACGTATTTGGCTTGGCTATTAACGATTTTTTGCGACAATTTACCCTTGACGATTAGCCATGTTCCATCTGGGTAGTCTGTCGAAAAGTTTTTCTCGACCAGGATTTTCATAGGCACGCTGTCAACAGTGCAGCAACTTATAACGTATCTGGCAATATTGAAGTAATTATAGCCGTAGTTTTTTAACAGGTCATTTGAAACGAAGCCAGTAACGGTGATATCTTTGCCGTTAAAATAAGCGGCTTCTTTACAGGAATTTATGGCGGTTTTCCAGCGGTTTATTGAGATTGTAGAAGAATTCTCTTTCGGCTGAGGTGTTTCGCAGCGACTTTCGGGCTCAATAATCATAGGGCTTTCTTTTTGTGCGAGGCTACTTGGAGAGAGTGGCTTTGGTGGTAATATGTATCCGACTGATAATATAATTATTGCAAAATAAGATATTGGGGCAATTTTTTTCAAGCCAATTCTAGATTTGTCTTTTGCGGGTTTATTTTTTAATTGCAACATTATATCAATAAGCAAAAGTATAACGCCGATTACGCTAATTATGACCGCGAATGTGTGATAGCGTGGATGAACGTAAAAGCCGAGTTGGTCACGCCAAGCTAATAGCAAAATATATGCGCAAACGACAATTCCGCCAATTGATCTTGCAAGGTTAGCGTACATATAAGTTAACTCCCAGTCCAGCAATTAGAGATAAGATGAATACAATTAAGGTAATTGTTGCAATAGATTTCCAGCGAAAAGTTGTTTTTAACAGCGTAATCATTTTAATGTCTATCATCGGTCCGAATAACAGGAAAGATAAAATTGAGCCTGTTGTGAAATTTCGCACGTAAGCCAGTGCGAAGAATGCGTCGATGCTGGAGCATATCGAGATTATGAAACTTAGCGTGATCATGGATATGACTGATAAGAAAATGTCGCCGCCGACGGCGTTTATGATGAATCGCGGAACGAAGATTTGTGTGGCGGCTGCGATGCTTGCGCCTAAGACCAACATAGTAAATAACTGCCAGAATTCATTACGTGATGAGCTGAATATGTTTGACAATTTTGAACCGTGATTATGAGAGTCACAAAGTTTCTCGAACTCTGGATTAATAACGGAATCTTCCTTTAAAAAGCTGACGATAAAAGCGGTTATTTGTACGATAATTAGTGTAAAAATAATTCGCCACCAAACCATTCGGGTGTCAAAACTGAAGGCGGTCATGGTTGAAATTATGGTTATTGGGTTTAGGATTGGCGCGGCGAAAAGAAAGCTAATAACGTCGGCAGGTTTCAGCCCGTTTGCTATTAAGCTACGTGCAATTGGCACGTTGCCGCATTCACATACGGGTAAAATTAGCCCGATCATAGAGAGCGCAATTCGTCGAAGAAAGGCGTTTTTTGGCAATATTTTGAAGACATCTTTTGATGATAAAAAGTACCTGATAAGCGCGGATATGATAATTCCTAAAATTAAGAATGGGACCGCCTCGACGATTATGCTTAGTGTCAGTGTGATGAAATCTTGTAATGACGGAAGTAATTTATTGCACCATTCTGCAAATTCTCCGTTTAATAACATAACGCCGAATCGCGAGCTGAATTGATAAATAGAAATTATAAGGACGCCAAAAACCACCCAACCGATCAATTCGCTGTTGGCTGATAAAAACTTTTTTATGCGACCATCTGGCGATTTTTGTGCCATATATAAAATTATACTCCATGCTTATGCTATACTAAATCAATATGAAGCATCTTTTACATTCACATCATCCGTTTCGGATTTTCTGGTTTTCAGTCCTATTGACCTTAGGTCTGGGCAGTTTGATTTTTAGTCATATGGGCGTTAGCGGTCTTTGGCTATTTACTATTTTGGTGGTTTTGGAAGTTACATTTAGCTTCGACAACGCGGTGATAAATAGCAAGGTTTTGGCGGGAATGAGTCAAGTCTGGCAGAAAGTCTTCTTGACGGCTGGCATATTTGTGGCGGTGTTTGTCGTTAGATTTATATTGCCAATTGCTATTGTGATGATTGCGAGCGGCCACGGATTTATGGATGTTGTCAATCTGGCGCTGCATAAACCTGTCGAGTACGGCAAGATCCTGCACGAAGCATCGCCGATGATTGACGCGTTTGGTGGTGCGTTTTTGATTATGATTGGGCTTAGCTATTTCATCGATTACAACAAGCGTGTTCACTGGATGCGACATGTTGAGCCGATTTTGGCGAAGGCTGGGCGATTTGAGAATTTTAAGGTGTGTATAATGCTTAGCGTGGCGGCTGTTTTGTATTTTACGGTCGAGGCGCCGCATAAATCTTTGGTGCTGATTTCAGCGGTTCTTGGAATTGTGCTGCATATCGGGCTGGAACTATTTGGGTCATTTTTTCATGAAGATGACGCGAAATCCGTTAAGATTAAAACTGGTTGGGCGGCGTTTGCTAGCTTGCTATATTTGGAGGTTCTGGACGCCAGCTTTAGCTTTGACGGTGTGATTGGTGCGTTCGCCATCACCAACAGTGTGCTACTAATCGTGGCTGGACTGGGCGCTGGGGCAATTTGGGTTCGATCGCTAACCGTATATTTGTTGCGAACAGGCGCGCTTAGCAAATATAAATATCTGGAAAATGGCGCTCACTGGGCAATTATGGCGCTCGGCGTGATGATGATTGCCAAATTATTCCACTTGGAATTGCCGGAATGGGCGACGGGTGGCTTGGGCTTATTGTTCGTGAGTTTGGCGGTCGGTAGCAGCATATTGGAAGCCCGATCGATCAATCTGCAAGAAGCTGCGGCTGCAAAATTACATCAAGCCGAAGAGCAATTGAAGAACAGCGCTTCAAAAATTGTGCCGCGAAAACGACGCTAGAATCTGGTTTAATATTTTATACTGAACGGCTCGATAGTTCCGTTAATAAA
>CAUTKJ010000023.1:0-6358 GCA_963539185.1 uncultured Candidatus Saccharibacteria bacterium
CGCTTCAAACTTCCATAAACGAAAAACTCCGACCTGCCGGCCGGATTAGTACTTTCTCATTGTATTAAAAATTTTTCATTTTGTCAATCCAATTCTTTTCGCCAAAGAGATAAACACTTATTATCAGCCGGCGATATCTGATCAAATCCAATTCTTCGGTAAAATTCTTCAGCAGATTTCAAGGAATACAATTTGACGGCACGTGCGTCTGGATATTCACTAGTCAAAGCTTCAATAGCCGCTCGACCAATTCCCCGATTGCGCGCAGCTTCCCTAACAAAGAGATCTTCTATCGTAATCTCGCCGTCACCATTAGAGCATACAGTCATAAGCCCAAACGACAACTCTTCACCAGAAGCATCAATAGCAAATACATCGCTACCATAGTAATTATTCATACCTTCTATATATTCTATTAAATCCTTTCTCGCGCCATCCGTAAACTCGCAGCCCAAAACAGACTCCGAGTGAGCCAAAGCTGCCCGTTCCAAAGCCTCATCATCATTCACCGACAATTTAGTGAGATATATTTCAGGATTCATTCTAACATTTTATCATAAAAATGTATTTTGTCAATATTACACTTCCGCGCACTTTTCCAAAATTCCCGACATCGCGCCTTTTTCAGCTTCCGTTACCCACAGGCGATATTTTCGCTTCACAGCCACTTGTCGCGCAATATATTGGCACCTAAAAGATTTATTGCTCGGCAGCCAAGTTGCCGCGTCGCCGTCGCCTTTGGCCTGGTTCGCTGGACCATCAACCGCCAACAGATTTAACGGATCATTCGCCAATTTCTCTCGTTCTTCTGAAGAAATTTGCTGCGCGCCCTTTTGCCAAGCATCACTCAAAGCCACGACGTGATCAATCTGGACCTTAGAGCTGGTTTTTTCGCCGCGCTGAAATTGGATTGTTTGACCAGTGTACGGATCATTCAATACACCCGATAAAACTCGACATTTTTCATCAATTTTCTCATCAGTCAGATCTCGCGCCAGAATCACTTCTCGTACAGAGCAGCCGTTAATTTTACCCCAGCCGTTACCGAATTGCTTTCTGGAATAACCAGTCTTTGGCGCACGTCCTTTAACTTCTATTTTTTCCAATTCCGCTCTGGCGTTCGAATTACCAAATAATTCTCGTTGCGTTGAAGTTTGAATTGTCTGAGGTTCGGGTTGCGAAATTCGCGAAGCCCAAACCGCCACGCCGACTATCAAAATTACCAACGCAACCATCACTTGTCGACGTCGTATTTTATTCACCCTCATGACTGTATTATAATTAAACTATGACTAAAGTTCCACGCTTACTTGACACATTCACACCAAATCATTACAACCTAACTCTCGATTTAACACGCGCCGAGGAAAAAGAATTTTCTGGCACAGTTATCATTTCTGGCGATTCCACCAGCGAATCAATTTTGCTACATTCCAAAGGCTTAATAATTCAATCAGCCACAATCGACAATCAGCCCGCCGACGTTTCATTTGGTGAGTTTGACGAATTGAGATTATCCCAGCCGAACCTTAAAAACGAAAATCACACGATTCACATCAATTTTTCCGGAAATATTACCGACGCAATGCACGGCTTGTATCCTTGCTACTTCACTCACGACGGCGTTAAAAAACAGCTTTTCGCAACTCAATTTGAATCACATCACGCCCGCGAAGTTTTCCCTTGCGTTGACGAACCAGCCGCCAAAGCTGAATACGATTTGACACTGGTCACCCGAACAGGGATAACAGTTTTGGGAAATATGCCCGTAAAAAGCGAAGAAGAAAATGATGATTCTCTCACAACAACGTTCGAGAAAACCCCACGAATGAGCAGCTATCTTCTGGCTTTTGTCATCGGTGAATTGCACAAAAAAACCGCCCGCACCGAATCTGGCGTCGAGGTTAACGTCTGGGCGACTCCTGCTCAAAATGAAAATACCTTAGATTTCGCGTTAGACATCGCCACTCGTTCAATTGATTTTTATGACGAATATTTCGGTGTCAAATATCCATTACCAAAATCTGACCACGTCGCTCTTCCCGACTTCTCCTCTGGTGCCATGGAAAACTGGGGATTAATTACTTACCGAGAGAGTTGCTTGTTGGCAGATCCTGAATTGACACCAGAATCGTCCAGGCGCTTCATTGCCACGGTTATCGCGCACGAGCTCAGCCATCAATGGTTTGGCAATTTGGTTACCATGCAGTGGTGGAATGATTTATGGCTCAATGAAAGCTTTGCCAATATGATGGAATATGTGGCGATTGATGCATTGCACCCCGAATGGCATATGTGGGAAGATTTTGCCACGAATGAAGTAACGGCCGCACTCAGGCGCGACAGTTTGGACGGCGTTCAATCCGTTCAAGCCGACGTCAATCATCCAGACGAAATCAGCACATTATTTGACCCGGCGATTGTTTATGCCAAGGGCGGACGACTGCTTGTTATGGTCAGGAAGCTTATTGGCGAAGAGGCATTTCGCGCCGGTCTTAAATCGTATTTTGAAAAATTCGCGTATAAAAACACAGTCGGAAATGATTTATGGCAAGAATTAGAATCAGCAAGCGGTCAGCCAATTGTCAATCTAATGAATGCTTGGATTTCCCAACCTGGCCTTCCTGTCGTATCAGTTTCAAACAGTCACGACGCGGCGATTTTAAGTCAGGAACGATTCTTCATCGGTGAACACCAACCATCTGACGCATTATGGCCGATTCCATTATTCGCAAACCAGCCACTTGACGTAAAAATCTTGAATCAAAAAGAAACCACCGTTTCCATTGAAAAGCCATTGCAATTAAACTGCGGCTTAAGCGCCCACTTCGTCACCAAATATGACGAATCCACTCGCGAATATTTATTGAAAAACATTACAGAATTGCCAACCTTGGATAAGATTTGTATCTTACAGGACGCGACAATACTCGCCCGCGCTGGATTTGAAAACTCGGCGTCACTACTTCCATTGGCATTGTCGCTAAAAACTGAAACCAACGAAAAAGTCTTCGGTATGGCGACTGGTGCTTTGACGGAACTGCGAAAATTCGTTGATGACAATGACGTCGCCAGAGATTCATTAAAGAAAATTTCTGGAGAATTTGCGCGCGCCACATTTGAAGAGCTTGGCTGGGATGAAAAAGACGGAGAATCGGACGACGACCGCGAACGGCGCACCACGGCTTTGAGTTTGATGATGTATAGTGAAGATGAAGAAGTTTTGAACGAGGCAAAAACGCGTTTTGACAACAATAAACTAGAAGACTTGCCGACAGAACTTCGAGCTTTAATTATCAGCGCAAACGTAAGACATTTCGAGACGCCAAAGATTATTGAAAATCTCTTTGCCACGTATAAGAACACGCCGTCAAATGACCTGCAGAATGATATTGCAATTGGACTGACTTCCACCAAAAACCCTGAAACAGCAGAAAAAATTCTTGCCAACATTAAAGATTCCAATACTATCCGCCCGCAAGACGCCAGCCGTTGGTTTGTGTATTTGATTCGGACCAGAGAAAGCCGCCAAATTGCTTGGAATTGGCTGAAAGAAAACTGGGCGTGGGTCGAAGATACGTTTGGCGAAGATAAAAGTTACGACGATTTCATTCGCTATGCCGCCACAGCCCTACTGACAACCGACGAACTTAACGATTTTCAACAATTCTTTGAACCGATGGAAAATATTCCAGCCCTCGCCAGGACAATCAAATTAGGAATTACCGAAATATCCGCGCGAGTTGAGCTGATTAAACGAGACAAAGAAGCGGTTATTTTCTCTTTGTAGATAATAGCCTATTCAGACTAACGTCAAGTGTTTTTATTTTGTTCGCTTTGCTCTTTCACGCTCCTCCATACTCTCAGCAATATCAATTAGCTTTTTAGCACGAACCCTTAAAGAGCGCGCATTAGTGGGACACTCTGTCTTGATAATTTCATCAATAGGACTCTGGTCTAGACTGGAGCTAGAGGTGCTCATTATACCATTATCATAACAGCCGAACGGAGCGATTTCTGTTGTGCGTGGTGGATAAAATCTCCGATAATCACCAAACTCGGTAAGACTCTCTGCATTCTTGCACTTGTCAAGCTCTTTAATTTGAGCAGCTTTATCAACTTTAATTTTTACCGTAAAACCAGCATCTTTAGGACCACCTATAGGTCGACGACGAATATCATCACCAGGAAAAACATAACTAAAAGAATATAGCGGGACTGAATTCTCTGGAATTTCCTTCTTTATCGGCCCATCACAGTCTTCTATAATCTTCTTTGCCACATCAGCAACAGACCCTTCTTCTAGCTTTGTTCCATCAGAGATAATGCCGAGTTTTTCTGACTCTTTTTTAGCCCAGGGTTTATAAGGATGATTTTCGTCATCGACAATTACAACCATATCAGCAACTACCCGAGCAGCTAACATTGCGCGACATCTGTCAAACAAAGGACACCTCTCACAATTAGGGCCGACCAGCGACACTAACTTATCTGAATGATTCGATTCACTATTCATAATATCAAAACTCCTTTTTATAACTATGTTTACTATAGTACACCTAAATTGATTATTTGTCAAGTTTCATATTACAAAATAAGACTTGCCGTCATAAAATTAGTGATACAGCAAGTATAGGTTGGCAGCAAACAGCCTATTCCAACACCACACACTCCTCGACTACGGGCGGGTTTCCATCAACAGAAATTGCCAGCATTTGCATATCGCAGCTTTCATACTGCGCATTTTTGGCAAAATCTATTGACATTTTATTCTATTAGTGATATAAATGAATGCAGCTTTCATTGACAAGTCGAGTAAATCCTTGTCCGAAAGCGCACTTTGACAAGTTGAGAGAGCTTATAAACCGAAGGTGAGATTTTGTGATATTTTAAGAAGTATCCCGAAACCTCACCTTCGATCACGCCATCCGGGCGTCGATCAGTGCTTCCAGCACGGGCGTTCGCCCAGATGAGGAGAGAGAAGATCAGTGGCTGGCTTCATTGATAATGAAACTAAAAAGCGGCGACAGGAATACATCGAAGAATGTGAAAGGCGGCGGAAGGCCGTGATCGATGCCGAGGTCTCAGCCTTTTTGGAGTCAATTGATGACATCTGCAAAGATGTCGAAGAAAAAGTCACGAGCACGTATATAAAAGTAGGGGAGCCCCCTTTCTCAGTTAGGGTTGTCTGTAAATTGTTGACTGCTAATGTAGCAAACAACAAGCAGTGCGCCAAGGCACTGCTGATGGCACTCGAAAAACTGGAAGAACACACGTCTTCCGTCACGTTTGAGAAGGTGTTTAGGCCCAAGTACGGCACTCCATACATCATCGTAGTCAACTTCTCCTGGGAGTAGACTACGATCAGGCGAACATGGCGAGTCTGCAGAGATTCTCAACTCTCTCACTTGTCATATTCGCTCCATAGATGTGTGTCTATGCTGATGAGTCGGAAACGACGAAAGCGAACAATTTATTCCAACACCACACACTCTTCAACTACGGGCGGATTTCCATCAACAGAAATTGCCAGCATTTGCATATCACAGCTTTCATACTGCGCATTTTTGGCAATGAATATTTCAGCAGCAAAACGCATTTGTTGCTGTTTTTTGTTTGTAATTGCCGCCAAGCCATCGCCGAAATTGTCATTTTTACGATATTTGGCCTCTGTAAAATATAAAATATTATCTTTTTTACTAACAATATCAATTTCACAATATCGCGTCCGCCAATTCCGCTCTATAATCTCATGACCATCAGCCACCAACCAATCCGCCGCCGCTTGCTCACCTTTATCGCCAATTTGACGCGTTGTGTCTTTTTGCTGGTTTTTAGACTTTCCGTCGTCAGACGCATTTTGCAAATTCGGCTCAACACCAGCATATTTAGCCAACGGCGCAAAACTCAGCCTATGCAGCGGAGTTACGCCCAGATTATCAATAGCCGCTCGGTGCTTCGCCACGCCATAACCAACGTGCGAAGAAAAATCATATCCCGGATAAATATCATCCTGCTCTGCCATAAATTTATCGCGAGCCACCTTAGCAATAATCGACGCCGCCGAAACACTCGGAATCAGACCGTCGGCTTTCGCTATAATTGTTACATACTTTTCTAACGGTGTACCCGCCAAAAAATTGACCGTCCCATCGATAATAATCTCATCAAACGTCGAGCCGCTTTTCTGACATTTTGCTTGAATTTCTTTGACCGCGCGCCGCGTTGCCAGTTTAAGCGCCTCGCTCATCCCTATCTCATCCAGCTCCTCAGCAGAAACCCAGCCCAACGCCCAAGCCGATACTTGCTCGCGAATTTCCTCATCGAGCAATTCACGTCGTTTTTTGGTCAATTTTTT
>CAUTKJ010000024.1:0-6254 GCA_963539185.1 uncultured Candidatus Saccharibacteria bacterium
TACGCTCTGGAAGGCATCAACGCCGTTTCGTAGATGAAACTAACAACTCCTCTCGAGCAAATTAAAGGCGTCGGGCCGAAAACTGCTCAGGCTTTAGCGGCGGCTGGTCTTAAAACGATTTCCGACGCTTTGGGTTTTTTGCCACGAGCGTATGACGACTATTCAACCGCGGTTAACATCGCAGATCTTCAGCCGGGAAAAGTTACTGTTAAGGCGCGCTGCGAGTCGGTTTCGACGCGTATTGTTCGGCGTGGACTTAGAATCACGACCGCAGTTTTGGCGGATAAATCGGGCAAGGTTAAGGCGGTTTGGTTCAATCAGCCGTACCGCGAAATGCAATTAAAATCTGATGCGGAATTTATTTTTTCTGGTCAATTTGGCATGCAATATAATCGCTATCAAATCAATAATCCGTCCGTCGAGCTGGTGAAAGAAATTGCCAAAACTGCTGCGGAAAATAATTCTGGAATTCAGCCAGTTTATAAGTCGATTAAAAATCTCCGCCCAAAAACCGTGCAAGATTTGATGAAAAATATTCGTCCAATTATGGATTTTTTGCCCGAGACTTTGCCGGAAAATATTATTCAGCGCCAAAAATTGGTTAGTCGATCTGAGGCGATTAAATTTCTTCACGCGCCAAAAACTCACGAGGAAATTTCTCGAGGTCGTGAGCGCCTGGCGTTTGAGGAGTTGTTCGAGATGATCTTGGCGGCACAATTTAATAAGCAAGAACAGACCAGGTTAACAGGCTGGAAAATTACGTTCAATAAGCCGGTCGTGAAGAGTTTTGTTGACCAATTGCCGTTTCCTTTGACGAACGCTCAGCGCCGAGCTGCGTGGCAAATTCTGCAAGATTTGGAATCTGATCATCCGATGAATCGATTGTTGCAAGGAGATGTTGGCTCGGGAAAAACTGTCGTTGCGGGATTGGTGGCGGCAGAAGTGGCGAAGGCTGGTTTTCAAACGGCAATTATGGCGCCGACGGAGATTTTGGCGCAGCAACATGCGAAAACGCTTGACGAGTTATTGTCGCCATTTGGCGTGTCAGTTGCGCTTCTGACGGGCCACGTGAAAGGTGCGGCGCGCAATCAATTATTGGACAATTTGGCTAGCGGTAACATTGACGTTGTGGTTGGCACGCACGCGTTAATTCAGGAGAAAGTTGCGTATCATAAATTGGGGTTTGCGGTGATTGACGAACAGCACCGATTCGGCGTGAAGCAACGACAGGCTTTATTGGAAAAGTCTGATTTTATGCCGCATCTTTTAAGCATGACCGCCACGCCAATTCCGCGCAGCCTGGCGCTGACATTGTACGGAGAGTTGGATATTTCTATTCTGGACGAGTTGCCCTCTGGTCGCCAGCCGATTCAGACTAAGATTTGGTCGCCGGCGTCAGCTCCGAAGCTTTACGAATCGATTGAAAATGAGCTAGCCAAAGGTCGCCAAGCTTACGTTATTTGTCCGTTGATTGATGATAATCCAGATAATGATAAAAAATCGGTGGAGGCGGAATATAATAAATTGTCCAAGACTATTTTCAGCCATCGTCGAGTTGGGCTGTTGCACGGAAAGCTTCCTGCCGAAGAAAAAGCTGAAGTGATGCAGAAATTTGCGGACGGTGAGCTGGATATGCTAGTCAGTACGACCGTGGTTGAAGTTGGTGTGAATGTGCCGAATGCGACGGTGATGCTGATTGAGAATGCGGACAATTTTGGATTGAGCCAGTTGCATCAATTGCGCGGGCGAGTTGGGCGTGGGAAACATCAGAGTTTTTGCCATTTGATGATGAGCGGCCACGATAAGCCGAGTCAACGACTTCGAGAGATTGAGAAGTCGCAAGACGGATTTTATTTAGCGGAAGTTGATTTGAAATTGCGTGGACCTGGCGAGATTTACGGTAAAATGCAACACGGGGATTTGAACTTGAAAATTGCCTCGCTGGCGGATACGGCACTAATTGCTCGCGCTCAAGCCGAAGCTGAACGTTTTGTCAAAGAGGGGCAAGATTTGCTACAATATAATCATCTGGCGCACGCCGTCAGTCGCTATCAGCGATTAACTGTTTTAAATTAATATGTATGCAGGAACAACAATTAGGGATAGCTCTGGTCGATTTATTGGCGTCCACCAAAAAATAGATCGAGTCGCAAGGAAAAATATAAAACCAATTCTTCCTGATTGGTGTGATTTTCCTGACATTAAAAACATTCTTCATTTTGAGGGCAAGAATGGTCCTGACGGCGTCAAGCGAAAGAGTCCGGCCGTGGACGAGCCGTGGCATTTTATAAATCCGGACGATCCGAATGATACTGCGCTCTTGGAGATGATTGACGGACATATTGGCAATTTAGCCCGGGCGCTGCGAACAAATAATTCCGAGCGAGCGGCGTTTGAGGCGGCGTGGATGGCGCACGCGATTACCGACGGCTTGACTCCAGCTCATCATTTTCCTCTGGAACAGGCTATGGCGGAACTTCGCGGCGGTGAAGGGTTGGAGACGCGAACCTCAATTTTGAAGAAAAATCTCATGAAGGGCGATAATGGAATTGAATTGATTAAGAACAACTGGAAATTCTGGGGCGCCAAAGGTATGATGACGACGCACGTGGCGTTTGAGGCTGGCGTGGCTAGCGTGGTATCATATCCGCGTTTTAAGGACGCAATTCCGAGTGACGATGAGATATCGCAAGTGAAAAATCACGGCTATCGTGAGTATTATTTGGATCAAGTTCACGCCGTCGCATCGATGAAAATGTATGACAATTTTATCAAGAGCGGCTGGACGACGGATCTTGCTTGGCAGACAAATCACGAACTAATGCCGATTATTATAAAGTCGGTGATGTTGGGGTGGCTGGCGTCTATTTGGAAACTTGAGGCAGAAAAAAGTGAGAGTTAGGATTATCTCTGGCGAATTTGGCGGACGATTCATAAAAACTCCGCCTGGCTCAACGACACATCCTATGGGTGAGCGAGTGCGCTCAGCTATGTTCAATTCGCTAGGTGAATCAATACGCGGCGCGCAGGTTTTGGATGCTTTTGCGGGGTCTGGTGCTGTTGGACTAGAGGCGTTAAGTCGCGGCGCAGAGTTGGCGGTTTTCGTGGAGCGAGATCGAGTCGCTCAGCGAGTAATTGCTGAAAACATAAGCATTTTGGGCGTAGAAGAAAAATCTATTGTAATAAAAACAACGATAGTAAATTGGCTAGAAAGTGCGAGTTCAACAGGGGAGTTTGATATTATTTTTGCCGATCCACCATATCACAATCCTCAGTTTTCCACAGTTTCGAGATTAATGGGACTACTCAAACCTGGTGGAACTATGATATTATCACATCCAGGAATAGGTGAGGTGCCGGTTCAAGACAAAACTGTTGTGGTGGACAGTCGTAGTTATGGGGAGGCGCACCTCACCAAGTTCCTACGATTGAAATAAGTTTGATGAGCGTTCTGATAAATATCAGAGCGTTTTTAATAGAAAAAAGTAGGTAAATTATGAATGAATTTATTTTAGTAGCAATAAAATTATTGATCGGATTTTTTGCGCTGACGATAATAATTAACATTACGGGAAAAGGCAATTTGGCGCCATCTTCCGCTAGCGATCAAGTTCAGAATTACGTACTTGGTGGTATTATTGGTGGCGTTATTTACAATAATGATATTAAGATTTTGGACTATGTTGGGATTTTGTGTATATGGTGCGTGCTGGTGCTTACGCTGAAGTGGATAAAGAAGCATAGCGTTAAGGCTAAGCAACTGATTGACGGGAAGGCTTTGATAATTATAGATAATGGAAAGATAAATATCGAAAACTGTAAGAGGGTTGGCTTAAGTGCTCATGATGTTTCCTTCAAGCTACGAACTCATAATGTTTACTCGACGAAAGACGTGAAAAGAGCTGTTGTTGAGCAAGACGGCGAGCTTATTATTTCACACAAAGGCGAGGAAAATCCGAAATTTCCGCTAATAACAGATGGTCAATTGCAATCTGATATTTTGGATGTAATCGGAAAAGACGAAAAGTGGTTGCTTGGTCAGCTTAAAAAACGAGGCTTAGAATCTTATGGAGATGTATTTTTAGGCGAGTATGTCGACGGCGATTTGATTCTGACTGCTTATAATTAAAGGTGAATTAACTGGACGGGATGAAAAACGTCGTTGTTTGATAGTGTTGTGAAGTTAACTCTACCGCTACATCTAGTGGTGTCGTATAATAGTCTATAGACAAAGTAAAAAGAGGAGGAGTGTAGAGAAATGCCGTGTATTGATTATGGTCCGAACGGGACAAATACAGATGCGTAGCTGGCAGCATTGAATAATGATACGAGGAACTTCGGCTTTTGTGGGGAAGCTAGCAAGGTCGGTGATGAGAAGTTAGAGAACGATACGACAGAATCTAGCCAAAACAGTGATCCAGGTGTTCCTGATTACTATCTAGACTTGGAAGATCTCACCGAGGCTGTCTACAATGAGAAAACTAAAAAGAAAATGGCAGATCTGGCGGCTCGATGCGCGGGCGTTTATCCCATGGGAGAATGCGATCTAGAAACGGGAACGTTGTTCTAGTTGAACGTTTTTATTACTGAACAATAAATAAAACTCCGCAATATCCTGGAATCGTCATTTGGAGATTTTTTGCGGTAATTAAATCGACGGAGTGAGTCGAGGTGATGATCTTGGCGTTTTCTGGAATGGAAAAGCTTTGTTCTGCGTCCGCGAAATTGATGAAAATATAAGCACGTTGACCAGTCAGCTCTCTTTTTAATCCGAGAATAAATCCGTTTCCAGTGTTTTCTACAATACTCAAATTGCCATTTTTAATAATTGGGAAGGTTTGGCGCACTTTTAGCAGTCTTCGGTGCATGTTAAGTAGGGAATCGTTTGCGATTTTTTCGCTATCAACGTTAATTTTCGTGTGATTTTCATTAACAGGAAGCCAAGGTTTTACGCTTGAAAAGCCCGCAAATTGCGAATCATTCCATTGCATTGGCGTGCGTTCCAGATCTCGGCTATCAACAACAGAATTGGCGGGGCTAAAATTATCTTGAATGTCATCAGCGGTCAATTCTCCATTCATCATGCCAATTTCGTCGCCGTAATACACTACGCTAATTCCTGGAGTGAGGAGATTTAAGAAGCTGAGGGCGCGGGCGCGTTCTTCGCCCAATCTGGAGGCAATTCGCGGCTGGTCGTGATTTCCGATGCAGAAAAATGGCGTGGTTGAGCTCGCTGATTGCAAGTAATTTTCGATTTTTTTCTCAATATTTTTAGCGTGCCATTCGTTGTCGCGATATTCCATAAAAAACGCCGAGGCTTTTGGGTGGACTGTCAGGATTTGGCTGTATTGATGATAAATATCACCCAGCTTATCGTCGGGATAAAATTCAAACACCATTTGCTTGTCGTCATATTCATCGCAGACTGACGCTAATTCTTGCAAATATTCCTGAAAATGCGGTCCCATTTTACAGTGGTCGTGGATAAATGCTCCGTAATCGTTTGGATTGCCATAAAAATCAGGATTTGGAGAATCGTCTTTAAGATCAGGGTCTTTGGAAATTCCCCAAATTGCATCGACGCGCATTCCGTCAACGCCCATATTAAACCAAAATCGCACTATGTTTTTTATTTCAGTGCGCACTGCGGGATTGTCCCAATTCAGATCTGGCTGCGTTTTTAAGAACGAATGCAGGTAAAATTGCCCAGTGAGCTCGTCAAATTCCCACGAACTGCCGCCAGACAAACTTCGCCAATTGTTAGGCTCGCTATTATCTTTTCCGTCGCGCCAAATATAGTAATCTCGCTTGGGATTGTCGCGTGAAGATCTGGATTCTTGAAACCACGGATGTTGGTCTGAAGTGTGGCAGGGAACGAGGTCGATCATAACTTTAATGTCGAGATCGTGAGCCTTTTTAAGTAGCGCTTGGAAATCTTCCATTTGACCAAAAGTCGGATCAATTGCTCGATAATTTGCGATATCATAGCCAAAGTCGGTCAGCGGCGATACGAAGAATGGGGAAATCCAAATCGAATCGATGCCCAGCCATGATAAATAATCTAGCTTCTCGGTAATGCCGTTCAAATCGCCAATTCCATCGCCATTCGTATCTAGAAAACTGCGCGGATAAATTTGATAAAGAGAGGCGACATCTTGCCAAGTTTTCATGATTTAAGTATAAGCGAGATGATAGGGAAAATCAAAACAAATAAATTACATGTGATGATAATGATGAGTCAATGCGTGACCTTT
>CAUTKJ010000025.1:0-6140 GCA_963539185.1 uncultured Candidatus Saccharibacteria bacterium
CTATCTCAGTATAAATAATTAGCACTCTCATGTCAAGAGTGCTAATAGCTGTTTTATGCAATTTAATTGCCCGAACGACGATACGGCCAATAAGTTCCTGGTCTTGTCCAAAAATCTATTTCAGGCCTTCCCCAATCAACTTCCGCCCATTCGGTTTTTCGCCACGGAAAGTCTGATACATCAAATGTTCTAGAGCCATATTCTCCTTTTGGATCAAGTACCGAGAACAGCTCGCCAGTCTCCCATGGATCAGTACCGAAAACCGCCTTTTCTTGATAGCCGCATTCTGCATTAAATGCATGACACCAAGCGTTTGTGTCTGTAGCAACAAGACCATATTTCTTAGCAGCCTTAATTAATAGGCGCGTCATTGGGTTGTATGGCTGAGATGTATTAGGGTCATAATCAGGATCAACATCAGCAGATAATCTTGCCCATTGTCCGTGTCTTGGCGAGAAAGGAGCTTGATCTTCCGGAGCCTTGCCATCTGATAATTGTGCTGGCCACGAAGGCTCTAATCCACGTGCGAAATTCGCCGTAGTAAATGCCAAAGCATGATCAATATAACCCCGACGTATTTCCGATATACCAATAAAGCCAAGCGAGTTATGCATACAAACCACAGCAGAACCACCACCCTGGCATTGTGTAGCATAATTTGTCTTAGCCAAATCAACAAGACCAGGTTTTGCCAGAGAAAATCCTCCGGTAGCAGCCGTCCAATGCTTTGGCGTGCCGTCTTTTGCGGGTTCCACAAAAAAATACTCACGCATAATACCTGTAGCTATGTCATAAATCGCCATACCAAGGTCACCATTCTGAGCAGGTTTTGCAAAATGTGGCCAAGGAATTTTACCTAATAAATAATGCGATATCTCATCTGCAGTAATTCCGTAACCGCGACATTTATCCATATATTGATATTCACAACGAGGATGAGACGAATCAACCAAATAGGTCGCAATTGGTCTAGTACCTTGCGCGCTAGTATTTATACCAGTCTTTGCGCCAAACGCACCCTTACCCCATGGAGTTGGAGAATTGTCATCCATCCATTTTGCCATAGCGTCTGAGTTAGGAGCTAACGGCATATTACTGACGTCTCGCTGCCAAATTGTTCCTTTGCCTATATAATTTGGAGCATACATTGACTCTAAAACAGCTCCAGGAAATTTATCAGCGTCTACGGTTACCCATTCGCCATTTCGGAATATGCATGGCTCAGTCGCTAACCAGCGACCAGGGGTTGACTGCCAAACTCGCATTGTCATCTTATATAACCCCCAACACCTTAATGCCACCTATACGTAGAACACCACCAGGTGATGACCACATAAGAAACTTGATCCTATCTCCCCAAGAAGTCGTATCGTGAGTACCATCATATGCCACAGAGGTCCCCGTAGGTGACGTTACGCTAATTATGCGACCCTTACGACGAATCTTCCAGACGCCAATAGCAGATGCATCTCTCCTAAAAATTCCGCCTGGTATAGGACGAACATGTATTTGAGTTCCATCTATAAAAAATTGAATTTCTGGACCACCGCCACCACTACTGGTAGTCGTCATATTCAACGCGAATCCTGATCCACGAGAAGTTGGCCACTCTTTAACGTCGATATCTATTTCAACATCGTCTGTTAGTGGCTCAATAATTTGAAGCAAATGAGAGTTGGGACTGCTGTGAATCTCATTATTGCCCGCTAAAACTGAAACGGCCGTATATCCTACCGGCGCACACCAACGTATTCGACGAGCACCAACGATAGGAAACTCACGGCCGTAACGTACACGATGCACGGTAGGCGCACTTGCCGGAACTAAAGATTCACCAGCTGCACCACGAAAATCATCAGCCGAAAGCAACTGAAGATTTGTTGGCTTACCGTACACTCTCGTCCAGGTTGCATCGCCAATCGATAAATATCCCGGCAGCGCTTCAGCTGTAATTGTTACCGTGCGCTCACCACTGCCAGGCACTGAAACCCGGCCACTTATAATATCTTGCCCCATTTTATAACGGAGGCCGACCATACTAGGGACAGTAACTGTATTGTCGGCTATGGAAAAGACGGTGGACTGGCACTAACCGGTATAGGCTGAGACATGCCTGAATCTCGAGCCCAAATAACCGGCACACCATATTTAGTCGTATATGGTGGAGGAGTAGATCCGCATTCTATCCAATATCCCTGAGCTTGAGCCTGCATCTGAGGAGTCCATTGCGTAGTTCCACCACCACCCCCTCCAGTAGGAATTGCATTAATTTTTGCAACAAGCGGTGACGCCAACTTGTCTTCAGTAATTGCCGCATTTTGAATAGCATCTTTTCCAACAGTGGACGGCTTCAAATCTCCAGATTCTGTGTGAATTTGTCGCAAATATTCATTTAATATTATGCCCCAATTTCCATCGTCGCCACCAGGCTGCGGTAACCTTGCCATCTTATCCTCCCTGTATGCAAACTAACCTTTAGCTTTTACTCTATAATATATAATTACTGTAAAAATTGCAAAATATTATCAAATTACATGCCGCCATAACGACTTGCACCATACGCAGAAGTTTTAGCAATAGCAACCTGACGAGGCTGTTTTTGCTGATACATAAAATCGACTATCGATCGCACAATCGTTCCACCGCCCATAACAAACAGTCCTGCAATTCCAACGTTTTTAAGAAATTCCCGACGATCCATCGGTTTCTCTAATAATTCGTTAACTTGAATTGGTGTGTTCATAGTTTCCTCTTTTTTTGTTTTTTCTATTGTTGTGGTAAATTATATCACCACATATTGAAGTATGCAAATATTTTACACAAGCTTTACAGATCTAGAAGGAACGGATACCGAAACAGACCGAGATGGTATAGAAAATCCATCCACCGATCGAGACAAAGATCTTCTTATTGGCACAGGTTTTGAGACTGTTTTTTTCGGAATAACCTTCTTATTTGCTACTGGAGATGATTTTTCTGTCTTTATTGCCATAAATCCATCAAGCGAGCGACGACTAGCTAATGCGCGATTCGACACTGGCTTCTTCACTAGAATTGGCGTCTCTGGCTCGGGACAAACAGACACTTTCTTCGCCTCCATAGGACGAGGTTTGACCTCTTTTACAGTATGCTTTGCCGACTCATTATCTACGGAGACCGAACGAGTCAGCAAACCGTCTTTCGATTTTTTATCTGCTCGCTTACGGTTTTTTAATAGGATAATTACTATACCCACTTGATACATCACAATCATCGGAGCCGCTAATAGCAATTGATTTACAGCATCTGGAGTTGGAGAGATAACCGCAGCAAACACCACAGACCAAAGAATAACATGCCGCTGACCAGACATTAACATCCGGGGAGTCATTGGCTTTATACGATTTATGATTGTCATAAATAGCGGCAATTGAAATAACAATGCCCCGGCTAGCAAGTATGTCATCACAAACGAAAGATACGACTCAACCGTCAGCATAGGGCTGATGTTTTTTAAGTCAAAACTAGTCAAGAATTGAATAGCTGCCGGCAACGCTAGAAAGTATGAAAAAGCAACGCCGACTGCCGCCAGCAATAAAGAACTTAGAGAATATCCAAGCACTCCTCGCAGCGTCGTTTTCTCGACCGCAGGCATAACAAAGCGATATATATGATATAGCGCAACAGGTAGTGCCCCAATCATCGCAGCATAAATACACACTTGTACGGCAAAATTAAAAGCACCCCCTGGCGTTAAATACACCAAAGATAGATTATTTCCAAGCGGCTTAAGTAATAACGCTACAATTTTATCGAAAAATGGATACACCGCCGCACCAGTTGCCAAAAAAGCAAGCGCAACAATAGCAAGTCGCCATTGCAACTCTCGGATGTGATCCATAAATACTGGCGATGAACCAGAAACTTGCGACGAATTACTTGTCTTTCGCTTCGCCAGATTGCGATGCACTACTCTTTTCATCATCCTCCTTGAACGCTGTCTTTAGTTCTCTTGCTGATGAACCGATACTTCGCGCCAACTCGGGCAATCTTTTTGCACCAAACAATATAAGTAAAATAACTAGTATTACAACCAGCTCCGGAACGCCAATCTGTGGCATAACACATCCCCCTTGTTTTTATAGTATTACTCCTCTATTATAGTAGTAATGCTTATAAAATCAATAGAGTCATGATGAGTAATCGAATTATATTTCACAATTTTTCTGCCACTTATAACTGTAGTAGCTACGGCGCAGGTAGTTATACTAACGGCCAGCCATGTACCACTACTGGTCACCAAGAAAGCCATCAAGGAAGTAATATTTCCTATCAGACTGTTACACAATCTGGTAATCTTCTCGAAAACACCGGAGAATCTTTATTTATAGGTCTTGCAATCGGCATATCTCTGATCGTTATTGCAATTATTCTATTGATAAATAAAAAGCGCCACTCCAAAAACAAGTAGCGCACTTATTTCATTATAAACGTCTATTACTGACGAGTGACTTTTACCATTGCGTCGCGAATAACTGATCCGTTCAAAGTATAGCCAGCGCGAAGCTCCTCGGCAACAACTTCCTTATCACCATCCGTTGATTCGTCAAATTGAACAGCCTGATGAAATTCAGGATTAAATAAAGTTCCGGGTTTGGCGTCAATTTTCTCCAAACCAATCTCCTTTAACTGCTTGTCAAGTTGCTTACTCAGACCAGCCACGCCCTTAACCCACGCATTATCTTGAATCTCCTCTGGGACGTTGGCAACAGCTCGCTCAATCGTATCAATAACTGGCAACAATTTCATCACCGACTTAGTTTGACCCAACTCGTGCGCTGATTGCTTTTCTGCATCCACGCGCTTACGATAATTCTCAAAATCCGCTCGAGTCCGCTGCAGGTCCGACGTCAGCTCAGCAACTTCTTTCTCTAAATCTTCAACTTTTTTATTCTTCGTCATTTTTTCCTCCTTTTAAACGGCAAGATCGGATCACCACCAGCCGTAACAGGATCAAATACTAAAATGTAAATCGCTCCAATAATAAATATTATTATTGAAATTATTACAATCAGCCACGCCGGCAAACCACTTAATAGTCCACCAATCCATTCAGCCACTATAATACCTCCTCTAGCATCGCGCCCGTACGACGCACCAGCTCCATCGTTCGACGATAATTTTGTCGCGTCGGACCAATCACACCGATGTAATTATCGCCACCAGACGATGACTTAAATTTACTTATAATCAACGTAGCTCCACTGCTTTTACCGATTGGATTTTCGCTACCAATAAACACATTTAACGGCTCATCCGGCGCCGCTTCACGCAGCCACGGTTCGATATTGTCAATCAATTTAGCAACCGCCTGGACGTGATCGCCATCGCCAAACTCTGGCTGGCTGAATAACTGAGTCATTCCGTTCATATACAAACTCGAACCAAATGACGCAAAACCAAAATTGCCAGTCATTTCCACCAAACCATCAACTGCTCGACGAATCGCTTTGTCTGAAGCATCTATATTTGAATTGACGTGCGCCTCAATTGCCTTCGTGCTGTTATCAATACCGCTCGGCAATTCTGTCATTTGCGCTGCCGTGATTCCATTGACATAAAAACGATATCCCTTATCTGTCGGAATTCGACCCGCGCTCGTGTGAGGCGCCTCAATAAATCCCATCTCCTCAAGTTTTGCCATTTCACTGCGAATCGTGGCGCTACTCACGCCAAACAGTTTGGCTAGCGTTACGCTACCAACTGGCGCCGCAATTTCAGCGTACTGCTCAATAATGGCGACAAGGATTGCTTGTTGACGTTCGGTCATAGTCCAATTATATCGCAAATCTAGCACTCATACAAGCAGAGTGCCAAGCCCTATCGTCTTTCCGTAAAGTAGCGCGCTGCATCTGAAGAGAACAACATCATGATCATAATATGCACGCCAATTGAGATCAAAAGCAACATAATCGACGTATTAATTCGCCCAATTGTCACGGATAAAGATTCGGTGACAATAGCTAGCGTCGCCACAGAAAGCAGTGAGATTCGCGCTCGGCTACTTCCTCGAAGTAGCAGTCCAACCAGCACGATTTCCGCCACAACCAACAACACATTAAAACCAGCCATCATTGACAACATGGTATTCGCGGCATTTA
>CAUTKJ010000026.1:0-6138 GCA_963539185.1 uncultured Candidatus Saccharibacteria bacterium
TAACACCAATTCGCTTCATCTTCACCGGCAAATTCTCACTAAGAACTTCTGCCACGCTCGAACCAAATCCACCAGCAATCTGCCCTTCTTCCGTCGTAATGACGGCTTGGCATTTTTGAGCCGCGTCAAGCACAGCGTCCTCGTCCAACGGCTTAATCGTCGGAAAATGAATCACTTCCGCCTGAATATCATATTCATTCGCGAGCTTTTCTGCTGCCAACAACAATTGATAAGTCATCACGCCAGTTCCAAACAAGGCAACGTCTTTGCCGCACCTTAACGTATAGCTTTTTCCAATATCAAAAGTAGATTGATTTAGGAATAGCGGTGTTTTTTCTCTCGGCAATCTCACATAATTCGGACGTTTATCTCCAGCCATTGCCGCTGCCATTAGCTTGGCCTCATTAGCATCACCGGGCGCCAAAACCACTATATTAGGCAAACTTCTCATCAGCGCAATATCTTCCAGCATTTGATGCGTCGCACCGTCTGGACCAACATTTAGCCCAGCATGAGAACCCACTAGCTTAACTGGCTGATTGTTCAGACAAACAGTCGTTCGAATCTGCTCCCAATTGCGACCCGGACTAAACGCCGCATAACTGGCCGCAAACGGAACATTTCCCATAGCCGCCAACCCAGACGCTACGGTAACCAAATTCTGTTCCGCCACGCCAACTTCAATTGCCCGCGGTTTCCCGATTTCCTCATAAAACTTGCCAAAGCCAACACTCTCCATTAAATCCGCACTCAGCGCCACCACCAAATTATTTTTCTTCGCAATATCAACCAAGCCTTCGCCAAAGCCAACGCGAATTGCCGCAAACTCCGAATTCTGCCAATTTTCCATTAAGAAACTCATTCGCCGCCTCCTTCGCTCAATTGAGCAAACGCCCGCTCCGCCTCCTCGGCGTTTGGAGATTTTCCATGCCAGCGATAATCATATTCCATAAAATCAACACCGCGACCAGGAATTGTATGCGCAATTATCACGCTCGGCTGCCGAGAATTCTTCGCCTTGTCAATCGCCTGAATTATTGCCGAATGATTATGTCCGTCAATTTCCTGCGCATCCCAGCCAAAACTTCGCCATTTATCCGCCAAATCCCCTAGTGGCATCACCTTTTCCGTATCGCCACCAATCTGAATATTATTTCTATCAACAATCGCAATCAAATTCGACAGATTATATTTTTTCGCAAACATCGCCGCTTCCCAAATATTCCCTTCATCCAGCTCGCCATCACCCAAACTACAGTAAACGAATCGCTCAGAATTGCCGCCCAAATATTGCAATGAATACGCCATGCCGGCTGCCTGACTCAGACCGCAGCCCAGAGGACCGCTAGTCGTTTCAATTCCCGCCAGACTGTCGCGTTCCGGATGACCTTGAAGCTTGGAGCCAAATTTTCGCAAATTAACCAGCTCTTTTTTATCGAAAAATCCTCGCTCCGCCAGTGTCGCATATAAAAGTGGCGCATAATGACCGTTGCTCATCACGAAAATATCCCGATCTTCCCAATTAGGATTCTCAGGATCTAATTGCATGGCGTGAAAATACAAAACCGCCATAACGTCAGCGAACCCCAAACAACCAGCCGAATGACCCGAGCCAGCCGCCGATAATTCGCGAATAACAGACTTTCGTAATTGTTGCGATATTTTCTTCAATTTCGCTATTTGGTCGACATCCATTAAAGCACGCTCGTTTTATTAATCTCCTGTTGCAATCTGGAGAAAATAGTGCGCGGATCTGACGATTTCTGAATAACGCCGCCAACATTCAGAACGTTAACGCCGCCCTGAACCAAACTATACGCATTATCTACAGCCACTCCACCGTCCCAACCGATTTCAACACTAGGATTAATAGCTTTAATAAGTCGTATTTTTTCCAGCTGCATCAAACTAGCAGTGCCGCCAAATCGCCCCAATTCACCGCTAAAAATCATCACATGATCTGCTATCTTTATCAATTCCTCAACCGTTCGCGGAACCGTTGGCTTAAGTAGCGCTAGCCCCGCCATAATTCCAGCTTGGCGAATCTGCATAAGCGCAGTCTTCACATCTCCCGTCGCCTCCGCGTGAATAATAATCATATGAGGTCTTAAGGCAATCAACTTCGGAACATACTCAGCAACATCATTAACCATCGCATGAATATCAATCGTCCAACCTTCCGGCGCCCACAATTCTGGAATACCAACTGTCAATGTCGGAGCAAACTCACCGTCAGAAATATCAATATGCACACGCTCAGCAAAACCCGTTATTTTATCAACCTGCTCTTTGTATTGTTCGGCATTTTCTGCCAAAATTGCTGGTGCAATTACAGAACTGCTCATGACAATTCGTCCAATTGCGCATTGCGCCTGTTAAATCGTGGGGCATTTGCGTAAGGAGTGTTTAGCCACGTTTCCACAATTCCTTTCCACGCCGATTCGTTGTCTTCCAAAACTCGCGCTGGCAAACATAAAACATTTGAATCGTTATCTTGGCGCGTCATTTTCGCCTCGAAAGCATCCCAAATCACGCTGGCACGAATTCCTTTGAATCGGTTGGCCGCCATACACATTCCTTGACCGCCGCCACAAATTAATATCGCGCGCGGATCTTTACTATCATCGCCAATAACCTTCAACGCCGCCGCCTGAGCGAATTGCGGAAAATCGTCATCAGGATTTAATTCTACGCCACCAACATCTTGTACGTCGTAGCCATTTTTAACCAAATACGCAAAAACTTTTTCCTTCAACATAAAGCCGCGGTGGTCAGATCCGAGGTAGATTTTCATAATTTTAGTATAAGCGTTTTCGGTGATTTTTGCAAGGGAAAGTTAGGTATTTTATCAGAGGTAGGATGTAGCTATTTGACAAATAGTATTGACATTTTGTGGCCAGTATGATATACATATATTAGCTTTTCAAACCGTGAAAAGCAACTCCCGGGGAGTTCACCCCGGTTGAGGTCGCGGTTTTGAAAGGCCGCACCTCAGAATTTTCCCTAGGAGAAATTATGATCACCACCACTTTAACTGTAGCAATGGCAATCGCCCTACTGGGCGGATTGTTCGCGGCGTCAGTCACGGCGGTGTACCGTCACCGACTGGTGCCAGCGTGCGCGTTTGCTGCATCAGAGTTCGCTGTCCTGCACCTCGTGCTTGTTATGAGCGCGCAGGAAGTAGCGAAGGAGGTACCGTCCTCGCTGTCGGCAGTGTTTAACGTGCCCGCGTGGATGGCGATCGCCTTTTTCACGATCGCCATCGTGATGGTCATTGTTGGTAAGGCTCGTCAGCGCCGCAGCTGAGAGCCTTACACCAACAAAAGGTGTACAAAAAATCGCAGCAGCAAGCCTGCGTCCCCGCACTATCACGGTGCGGGGTTATTCCTTTTCTAGAGTAAACCATTCGCTCTGATTGAGATAGTGTCCGACATCTGCCACTAATTCAACCAGCCGGTTGGAATAGCCCCACTCATTGTCATACCAAACCATAACCTTGATCAAATTACCACCAACAACCTTCGTCAGCGGCAAGTCGACAACCCCAGAATGCGAATTACCAATGAAGTCGCGACTAACTAAAGGCTCTTCAGAAACGCCCAGAATACCCTGGTAAAAATTACTTTGTGCAGCTTTTTTGAAGGCTTCATTTACTTGCTCGACAGTCACATCTTTCCTGAGAAGTGCCGTCACGTCGCTAAGCGACACCACTGGAGTCGGTACGCGCACACTAAGTCCGTCAAATTTTCCAGTTAGCTGCGGCAAGGTTTTAGTTACAGCAATTGCGGCGCCAGTTGTAGTCGGGACAATGTTTTCGGCGGCATTGCGACCTTCTCTAAGATCCTTGGATGGCGCGTCTTGAAGTTTTTGGCTAGCCGTATAACTATGAACCGTCGTTAACATTGACTTTTCAACACCAAACTCCGCGTCCAAAATCGCCATAACCGCGCCCAAAGAATTGGTCGTACAACTAGCATTAGACACGATTGGCGTCGCGTTTTTTACCTTGTCGTCGTTAGTTCCCAGAACAATCGTATCAATCCCCTCCGACTTGGTTGGACCACTGATAACCACACGCTTTGCGCCAGCTGTTAAGTGCTTGCCCGCGCCGTCTTTATCGGTGAAAAATCCTGTCGATTCAATCACCACATCAATATTCAAATCTCGCCACGGCAGATTTTCTGGATCTTTCTCAGCCAGCACCTTAACCGACTTACCCTCAATAATCAGCTCGTTTTCCGTAAAATCAACTTGACGCCCGTACTCACCGTAATTGCTATCATGCTTCAACAAATACGCCAAAGTTTTCGTGTCAGTTAAATCATTGATCGCGACAATTTCCAAGTCGCTTCGCTCGTTCGCAATCTTAAACGCATTGCGTCCGATTCGCCCGAAGCCGTTAATTGCTATTCTCGTTACAGCCATATCGCCCTCCCTGTTAGATATTTTCGCTTTAGCTTTTCTTAATTATACTACAAAGTTGTATAATATAAATATGACGCGCGAAGAGTTATTATCAATCGCTGAACAAAAGTACGACGAAGTGCCAGTATTGGTTTTGGCGAGCGCAATCGATTACGCCACGGAAAAGCACGCTGGACAAAAGCGCAAAAGTGGCGAACCGTACATTAATCACCCATTGGCGGTGGCGGGAATTCTGATTGAATGGGGCATGGACATCGATACGGTCGTGGCGGGAGTTTTACACGACACCGTTGAAGATACCGACGCGACTTTGGACGATTTGGAGAGTTTGTTTGGGCGCGATGTGGCGTTTCTGGTGGATGGCGTGACTAAAGTTTCACAAGCTCGCGCCGGAATGCGAAATTTGGATAGTTATTTACCACACACGAAGGACAATTTGACCAAGTTGATGATTGCCGTGGGCGAAGATGTGCGCGTGATAATTATCAAGCTAGCCGACCGCCTACACAACATGCGGACCTTGCAATTTATGACACCAGAAAAGCAGAAAAAAATTGCCAGAGAAACAATTGAAGTTTTTGCGCCGCTGGCCGACCGCTTAAATATGGGGCGAGTTCGCGTTCAATTGGAAGAGCTGAGCTTTAGATATTTGATGCCGAAAGCTTTTCAGGAAACCAAAAATTTGATGGACAGTCGACTGAAAAAATCACAACGAAAATTGGATCACGTTCGTCGTGAAGTTGAAGCGCGACTAAAGGCGGAAAAGCTGGTTTTCCAGATGGACGGACGCGTTAAGAGCGTTTATAGTCTATTTAAGAAATTGGACAAAGTTGGCGATATTGATAAGATTTACGATTTGATTGCCCTAAGAATAATTGTCGACGATTTATCAACTGGATATTTGGTTCTGGGAATTTTACATGATATGTATCAGCCGATGTATGAGAGGATTAAAGATTACGTTGCCAATCCAAAGCCGAATGGCTATCAAAGCCTGCATACAACCGTGCAAACTCCGAGTGGACAAATTGTCGAGTTCCAGATTCGAACCAAAGAAATGCACGAATATGCCGAGCGCGGATTAGCGGCTAGTTTCCATTACAATGAGCAAAAATTGACCGACGCCTATAAAAAAGGAAAAATCGGAACTATGCCAGCCGATTTGTCATGGATTCGCGAACTTCAAGAAGCCGCCGCTTTAATTAGCGAAGGAAAGCGATTCGACTCCAACAAATTCCGAATGAAGCTGTTTTCTGATAGGATTTTCGTGTACTCACCAAAGGGCGATATTTATGATTTGCCTCGCGGAGCATTTCCCCTGGATTATGCCTATCGAATTCACTCCGACATCGCAGCCCGCGCAAGCGGATTTAAGATCAATGGCGTGATGAAGCCGTTCAATTACAAATTACAGCACGGCGATACAATTGAAGTCTTAACAAGCAAATCCGCTCGTCCAAAACCAGATTGGCGGGACGTCATAATTACGCCACACGCTAAAGATAAATTGCGCTTACAATTATCCCGCTCAAATGGCATCCTACAACAATTAACTGGCGGCGTTTCCTCGCTCTTTCGACACAAGTAACGCTCGCCAGTCTCTCGATTTTAATCAATAATCAAACGCGATTTATTTTTCGTTCCAACGAGTAATTGATTCGCGGATAATTTGCTTTGCTCTTTCTACGTCGCCGAATCCCTTGACTACTGTTG
>CAUTKJ010000027.1:0-5987 GCA_963539185.1 uncultured Candidatus Saccharibacteria bacterium
GGTAAAACTGATGAGATTGCTATAACATTTTATCCTGGATCGACTTTGAATAAAAAAATGAAGAATTCTGACGGCAGAGAAGTTGAATCCGTGTTGCTTAAGGCGGGATTCTCGGATGATCAGATAAAAAAGGCATTTGCCGCTAAGTATGACAGTCCGGTTTTTACGGGCAGGCCGGAAAATGCTGGGCTTGAGGGGTATATTTACGGTGAAACATTCTATATTTCCCCGGACGAAACCGCAGAACAGGTTCTGCAGCGCTCAATTGATCATTTGGAGAAAATTGTTAAGAAATATAATTTGGAGGAGAAATTTAAAGCTCGCGGGCTGACTTTGTATCAGGGGATGACACTAGCGTCGATTATTCAGCGCGAATCGATTGGCTGTGGGTCTGGTGCGGAAACTTGCGAGGATCAGCGTAAGATTGCTAGTGTGTTTTACAATCGCCTGAAAGCCAATATGCCGTTGGGTTCTGATGTAACATATCAATACATTGCTGACAAAACAGGGATAGAGCGCTCGCCAAACCTTAAGTCGCCATATAATACACGTATTCAAAAAGGCTTAACTCCTGGACCAATCGCTTCGCCTAGTTTGAGCGCGTTGAACGCCGCTGCCGACCCGATAAGCTCTGATTATCTATATTTCCTGAGTGGTGACGATGATATTACGTATTTTGCAAAGACCAACGAAGAACACGAGGCTAATGTCAAGGCTCACTGTCAAAAGAAGTGCCAGATTTCTTGACAAAAACGCATTTTATAAAATTTATTGACTTTATTGTCAATATTGTGTAAAATAGATGTTAGATCATTTGTCTAATTTATCAACAGGGGTGAATTACGATAAATGACCTGCCAAAATTGTCGCTACGGATATAGCAAAACTAATGTAGAATAATAATAATCAATTAGGTCGACAACATATCCTGTTCTATTGCGAGAAGAAAGACAATTTGGTAGAGGTGCTAGTGGTAACATTGGCGCAAGGAGAACGATTATTCGTAACCATTTTACATCTCTTCGGAGTAAAAAACGTAAACTGCAATCATTTGCAATCTACGGTGGAATATTTTTATTGACTATATCATTTTTGATCTATGGTAATAGTGGTAGTAATGTATCTGCTGAAAGATCAAAAACTTTGGCATCATCTGAAACTACTGGTGTTTCATCGGTATCTAAGTCTGCTAAGTCTAAAACAGCTTCAGTAGATGAATTAACTGCAGCTAATGCTGTAACTAACTTGGCGGAAACGGCGGAATTACCTTCGGCTGGTGATTTGCGCGAATCTGAAACTTCACTAACAATTAAGAAGAATCTTTCTCAGAATGATGCAGAAGTTATAACAAAACCTGACATTGTTAAGCCAGATACTTCGGCTGCGCGTGGCATTTCGTCTTATGTAACCAAAGAAGGTGACACTATGGAATCTATTGCTAAGAAATTTAAGATTTCATCTCAGACGCTTCGTTGGGCTAATAATACAACTTCGGACGCCGTAGAGCCGAATAAGACTATAGTCGTGCCTCTTGTTGACGGTGTTGTTTATACTGTTAAAGACGGCGATACTGCTCAATCTCTGGCAGAAAAGTATAAGACGAGCGCTGAGCGTGTTGTCCTATATAATGATATCGATGACGGTGCTAAGTTGTCTACTGGCTCTAGGATTGTGTTGCCTGGAGGTGAGCTTCCAGAAAATGAGCGACCTGGTTATGTCGCTCCGCGAAGTAGGTCATATGGCAATCGATATTCTTCGTCGTCAACTACCACGAGTGCAAGTCAAAATTGGCTAACCGCTTCTGTCGGTAACCGTTATGCGGCTGGTAACTGTACTTGGTATGCATATGAGCGTCGTTTGCAGCTTGGTCGTCCAATTGGTAGTTTCTGGGGTCATGCTAAGGCTTGGAGTGCTAGTGCTCGTGCCGCTGGGCTCGTGGTTAACAATGTTCCAGCGCCGGGTGCTATTATACAGAATACTTGGGGCGGCTTTGGTTACGGACACGTCGGTATCGTGGAGCGAGTAGATGGTCAGAATATCTATGTTTCGGACATGAATTATAAGGGTTATAATATTATCTCTTCTCGCATCGTACCGCTTGCTGAGGCTGGTCGCTATAACTTCATTCACTAAAATTTAAAATGACACCAGTGTAACACCCCGTCGACCGATGGGGTGCTTTTTGGTATACTAAAGATATGTTTGTAGATATTGCAAAAGTTTTAGTACGCGCCGGTAGAGGCGGTAATGGTGTAGTCAGTTTTCGTCATGAGAAATATGTCGATAAGGGCGGTCCCGATGGCGGCGATGGCGGTCGTGGTGGTGATATTGTTTTTTTGGCGACGAAGGATCTTAATACGCTTTTGAATTTTAGATATAAACCGGAGCTTAAGGCTGAAAAAGGTGGTGATGGCGGAAAACGTAATAAACGAGGAAAAAGTGGTGCGCCGCTAATCGTTAAGGTGCCGATGGGTACCCTAGTGAAGCGCGACGGTATGGTAATTGCGGATTTGACCGAAGATCAGCAGCGGGCAGTGGTGGCTCGCGGTGGAGATGGTGGATTCGGAAATGCACACTTTACGTCTAGTACGCGCCAAACACCTAAAATTGCTGAACTTGGTGAGGCTGGCGAGGAATTCGAGGCAGAGTTGGAATTGAAATTATTGGCCGACGTTGGTTTGGTTGGCTTTCCGAACGCTGGTAAGTCGACGTTCCTGAGTGTGGTTTCTAATGCGCGTCCGGAGATTGCTAATTACGAATTTACGACTTTGACGCCCAATTTGGGAGTGGCTGATGTTGACGATGGGTCGATTTTGATTGCTGATATTCCGGGGTTGATTGAAGGTGCGTCGGAAGGTAAAGGTTTGGGCGATCAGTTTTTGCGACATGTCGAGCGAACGGCTGTGCTGCTTCATATGATTGATGTGTATAGCGATGATCCGGCGGAGAAATATCAGGCAATTCGTCGCGAACTGGAAAAATATTCTGAATCATTGGCGGAGCGTCCAGAGATAATAGCGCTGACCAAATGCGAAGGCTTGGATGATGAGATTATTGCTATGCAGTCGACTGCTCTTCAAAAGGTAGCTAATGGCGCGCCGGTCGTGGCGATTTCTTCTCAAACGCACGACGGAGTAACTGAGCTTCTACGAATGTTGCGTGATGAGGTTGCTAAATATCGAGAGCGTGAAGCTGAGATTGTCGATGAAAAAGAGGAAGATTTGCCGACAATTTCGTTGGACGATCAGGTTATTTCTGATGCTTGGTCTGTAAGGCGAGTTTCTGATGCTGAGCTTAATGAAACTGACGATGAAGATGAGAAGATTGAGTTTATTGTTACGGGCGCTAAGATTGAAAAATTTGCTCGTCGGACTAACTTTGACCAATTCGAATCCGTTAATCGCTTGCGAGATATTATGCGAAAAATGGGAATTACTCACGAATTGTTGCGTCAAGGGGCGATTGGCGAAAGCTTGATTCAGATTGGCGAATCTATGTCGTTTACATTGGTCGAGCAATAGATTCTGCTGGTGTAAATTAGCGTGAGCTTGATGGTATAATATAAATATGGCGCAAACATTTTTCTTCTACGATCTTGAAACTAGCGGTCTTAATCCCAGGCAAGATCGAATTATGCAATTTGCCGGTCAGCGAACCGATATGAATTTGCAGCCGATTGGTGAACCGTATAATATTCTCGTGACGTTGAATGATGATACGTTGCCGAGCCCTGATGCGTTGATGGTGACGGGAATAACGCCACAAAAAACTGTCGAAGAAGGCTATACTGAGGCTCAATTTGCGCGTATGTTAAGCGAGGAAATATTTACGCCTGATACGATTGCTGTTGGATTTAATAATATCCGTTTTGACGACGAGTTTATTCGTCATTTGTTTTGGCGGAATTTTTACGATCCATATGAGTGGACTTGGAAAGACGGTCGATCCAGGTGGGATTTGTTGGATGTGGTGCGCTTAACTAGGGCGCTTCGACCTGAGGGAATTGAGTGGCCGATTGACGATAAAGGTGAGCCGAGTAACCGCCTGGAGCTCATCACGAAAGCTAACGGAATAGAGCATGAAAATGCCCATGACGCGCTGGCTGACGTGACCGCGTTGATTGCTGTGACTAAATTGATTAAGCAGAATCAGCCACAAATGTACGACTATTTACTGAAAATGCGCGATAAGAAATTGGTTCAGAAACTGGTGAATGTCGATGATAAAAAACCTTTTGTTTATGCGAGTGGTCGTTATGATAAAGAATTTGCCAAAACAACTGTGGCTTTTCCGCTAACCACGAGCCGAAATGGTGGCGTGATTGTTTATGATTTGCGTTATGATCCGACGCCGTTTGTTGACCTGAGTGTTGAGGAATTATCGGCGAAGATATTTGCAACGTGGGAAGAAAGGCAAGCTGAAGATTTCGTTAAATTGCCAGTTAAGGAATTGCAATATAATCGCTGCCCAGCAGTTTCGCCACTTGGTGTGTTGACTCAGGGTGATGGCTGGAAGAAGATTTCTCTGGATGCAGAAACTGTACAGAAGCACCAAGATATTTTACTTTCTCATCCAGATTTTGCTGAAAGGCTGCGTAGTATATTCGAGAATAAGCCAGAGTTTAAGAAAATGACCGACCCGGAAGCGCAATTATATGATGGATTTTTGGACAATAGCGATCGAGTTCGCGTTGAAGCCGTACGTAATGCTGGCGAGCGCGAATTGGCTGATTTTCATCCGGATTTTCAGGATGAACGATTGTCGCCACTATTGTTGCATTATAAGGCGCGAAGTTTCCCTAATTTGCTTAGTGAAGATGAGCTGCGACAATGGGAAGAGTGGCGAACTGGGCATTTACAGGCGCAAATGCCGCAATTTATGAAATCTCTGCAACGATTGGCACCTAGCGCGACTGATGAACAACAGTTTATTTTGCAAGAATTGCAGTTATGGCTGGAATCGGTTCTACCTTCTATTGATAGTTGAAATCTGATTTTACCATAGTGGTTTGCGTAAATAGGGATGTCTGTTTGATGGGTTGGGTAATGGGTGTGTTTTTGGGATGATTAAAAATTAACTCATAGATGGAGCGAGCTTTTGTGCTTCGACTTCATGATCAGGCTCGCTCTTTTTCATACTGGAAAGTAGATAAATTGATAATAAAATAAGCTCGCTTTTTTGGTTTGGTGTAAAATAGCGGATTTTTCTGTTGATTCGTCGCTGCGCGATTTCGCTAGCAATGTCAATGAACTTCCAAAACAGGACAGAAAGTGATTCTCTGAGGATGATTGCCAACGGTACGATAATTGCCCAGAAAATAACCATTAAAATTGCGGGCAGGCTGATGTTTGTGAAGGGGATTTTTCCTAGAAAAAAGAAGAAAAATAGCTGGTCGATCGCAAAAGGCGCGAGTAGTATCGCTCCGATGATCATAATTAAGTAAATGCCCAGCTTTCTCATAGATCTAACTGTAGCAAATAAGATATTGACTTGCAATCATAAGCGTAATGTGTTTTAACTCTAATTTGCGTCGATATTTGGACTGGAAAAAATTGTCAAAAACCTGTATAATATAGCGGTTATGACAGAGGTAATTCGTGTTAAAGGTGCTCGTGAGCACAATCTGAAAAATGTAGATATTGAGATTCCGCGAGATCAGCTGGTGGTGATTACTGGGCTTAGTGGGTCTGGGAAATCCAGCCTGGCATTTGATACGATTTACGCCGAAGGTCAGCGTCGCTACATGGAGAGCCTCAATTCTTATGCGCGTCAATTCTTGGGTACGATGGATAAGCCTGACGTTGATTCGATTGAAGGGCTTAGCCCAGCGATTTCAATTGATCAGAAGTCGACCAGCCGCAATCCGCGATCTACCGTGGCTACAGTTACCGAAATTTATGATTATCTTAGGCTTTTGTTTGCGCGAATTGGTGTGCCGCATTGTCCGATTTGTGGCAATGAAGTGACGCGTCGCACGACCGAGGTGA
>CAUTKJ010000028.1:0-5852 GCA_963539185.1 uncultured Candidatus Saccharibacteria bacterium
TTTTTCGTAAAGTGTTGGCTAATATCAATTCGGCGTCTAATCTGGCGGACGGGATATTTGCCGTTTTTAAGGATTTTGTGGCAATTTTTAGCCATTCAGAGATAGTCATGTTGCTAATTATAACATATATCTATGGAATGTAAAAAGTAAAATGCTTGCAAAAACTGAGAAAAGTGGTAAAAAGTATTGACAAATCAAGAGAGAGAGTATTATAGGCTTCATATCATTAGCGAAAGGAATGAATATATAATGGAATTGCCAAATAATAGCGAAGCCGCAAAGCAAATGGAGTTTGCAGAAGGGTTTAATCCTGAACTGACGACCGAAGAAAAGTTGCAGGCGGCAGTGGAATTTGATGATCTGGTTCAGTCGACATTGCTTAGATTTGCGGAAGACGCGAAAACTCACGATCACGACATAATATTTTCAGATAGGATACAATCGGAAGTCTCATTAGAAATTCCTCAGAAAGATGGTTCTGTGGTGTCTATCGGTGTATATTCAGGATCTCTAGATAATGGCACTAAGTTTCGAGAAATTACATTCGTAGAAAGAGGTGTAGGAGGGTATCATCGATATTATATAGAGGATGACTTTGTTTTAAGGTATGATGACAATACGCCCTTCTCTTCAATGGAAGAAGATGATGACAAAATTGATATGAGTATGATGAGTGATGATGAGATATATGAGTGTGCAGTTAGAGCTATGCGTAAAACCAATAATCTAATAGAGAATTGTAAATTAGAGCAACAAATGGGGCTAAATCGTCAACCGGTCGGTGTGGACGAAATAAGTAAGCTGGCGGAGCTATTGGAGTCAGCTGAAGTTTTTAAGTTTAATTACTAGCATTCTGAGCTTTCAGCTCACGCTCATATCTCTGTAGATTTTCAATCAAATCGTCGATATCCCCGTTCATTGCAGCGGGGATATTGCTGCGGCTGTAGTGAATGCGGTGGTCGGTGATGCGGTCTTGAGGGAAGTTATAGGTTCGAATCTTCTCTGAACGGTCGCCAGTTCCAACCAGCGAGCGTCGCTCGGCGCTTAATTTGGCGTTTTCCTCGTCAATTTTCATCTGTAACAATCGCGAACGAAGCACGCTCATGGCTTTTTCGCGGTTTTTAATTTGCGACTTTTCATCCTGGTTTGTAACTATCATTCCAGTCGGCAAGTGGGTGATTCGCACTGCTGAGTCTGTCGTGTTCACACTTTGACCGCCGTGTCCACTGGAGCGGTAAATGTCAACTCGCAAATCGTTCGGGTTTATCTCGATATCAGCTTCTTCTGCTTCTGGCAAAACTGCCACAGTTACGGTTGAAGTGTGGACGCGACCTTGGCTTTCAGTGACTGGAACTCGCTGAACTCGGTGTACGCCACCTTCGAACTTCAATTTAGAGTATGGCGCGTCGCCCTTGATCATGAAAATAACTTCTTTATAGCCGCCAGAATCGTTGGCTGATTCGTTAATTAATTCCACTTTATAGCCGTTAGATTCGCACCAACGTAAATACATGCGGTATAGTTCCGCCGCAAACAATGACGCTTCATCACCGCCAGCTCCAGCGCGTATTTCCATGATGATATTTTTCTCATCGTTGGGGTCTTTTGGAGTGAGAAGGATGAATAATTCTTCTTCTAATTCGGTCAATCGAGCTTCGGTTTCAGCAATCTCAAGCTTCGCCAGGGTAGCCAATTCGCCGCCTTCGTTGGCTAATTTTTTGGCTTCTACTAAGTTTTTTTCCAGGTTTTCTCGCTCTTCACCCTTGGAAATAAGCGTTTCTAATTCTGAAAATCGTTTGTTTTTTACCGTAAAATCTGGTGAGCTGTAAGCATCAGGTTGCGCTAAAAAATTGCTCAAATCAGCTCGTTCATTTTTCAGAGAATCCATATCTAAAGAAATCTTCGCCATATCTATAAAATTATATCATACATTGACAAATGTTTCTCAGTATTGTATTATATAGTGATAATGAGAGAATGCAATATTGATTCGCGTGATTTGGCTTACGAAAATACTGATAAGCTGGCGATTTGCGACGTTGGAAAATCATCTGAGCTGGTACAATGTATTGAAGACCTTCCAGAGAATATCCCAGCAAACGATCCGAGAGTTGATTTGATTGTGAAGAGTTTGTTTAAGATTGACGCTCATCCAATAGAGAAGCCAGTTTCACTACGCGATTTAAATGAATCAATTAAAGATAATATTGCCAGTGAAACGAAAATATCTATATATGAGGGTGAGTGGCCTGGCACGAGAGCGATTCCGGGATCTGATATTCCGTTGCCGGTTGAATTATTTGTGGCTGCACCGATGATTAAAGATTGGCAGGAAGGGCGAGTGTCGGAATCGAAAGGTGGAAAAAGTAGCCGCGATGTTATTAGGCAATACGCAGGAATGAATCCGAAAGCTAGTCCTCCAATACGCAGTGTAGACGTTGTTGTGGATTCTGATGGCGGAGTATTTTTGGCTTTGCAAGGTGACGGCGCTCACCGTTTATGTGCCGCAAAGATGCGGGGAGACCGTGAAATATTGTGTCGCGGGATAAGCGTTGTCAGATTGAAATAGTGTAAAATAAAACCGCCCAGTGATTGAGCGGTTTTTGAATTGCAGACAGACTAATTTGTTAGATTATTTAGTCTTTTTGTCTGATTTTGGAGAATCAGTTTTAGCTGCTTTTTTAGCGTTAGCTTTCTTTGCTTTGTTTGCCAAAGCTGCTCGGCGAGCTTCAGCAGCTGCTTGACGAGCCTTAAATCGATCAACACGACCTTCGGTGTCGATAATCTTTTCCTCACCAGTAAAGAATGGGTGTGAAGCTGATGAAATGTGAACCTTAACCAATGGATATTCGTTGCCATCTTCCCATTTGATGGTTTCGGTTGTTTGCGCTGTTGACTGAGTCAAGAACGCGAAGCCCGCTTGTTCGTCGCTAAATACGACAGGGCGATAGTTCTGTGGGTGAATACTGCTTTTCATAACCTTGGTATTTTAACAGAAAAAACGGAGTAATGCAAATATCACCAGCAGCACGAATATACATTGCAATCATGTCGTTTGCAAATTGTCAAAAATATGATGAAATACTTGACAAATCAAGAGAGAGTATAACTGGTTCTGATAATTAGGAAAATTAAGGAGTTATATAATATGGACAAGGGAAGGCAACCTACACTTTGGAATAATCATAATTTAAACAGCTTGGCGGATGAGGCGTTTCGTCGCACCGAAGAAAAAAGGAGGGCACGGGCTATTGGCGATATACTGGATCAGCCTGATGGCCATGAAGATAATGAGATAGATTCGATTGTGCGTAAAGATTCATTATCAGATCTTGATCGTATGCTTGGTTTGGCTTTTAATATAGGTCTATCTCCTAATTCTTTTAAGTATACTACTAGCGCAAAGCTGTTTAATCCTCATGAGAGTGTTGTCGATTCTTCTAATGCTATACCAGTGGAGGTGCACACTTCAGTTGTGGCATTTGATGTCTACGAGAGTACTACTTCTAATAAAAAAACGGAGCAAAAGTTGGCTCGATTTTGTTACCTAAGCTGTCGGCGAACTTAATTGATGAGCCGGTGCCAGATATGACTGCAAAAGATTTGGTATGGAGAAAGAACTGTACATATGCCGCTTTTGTGCATGATGATACAATTACTTATCTTGAGGTTGTAGAGAAAGGAAGAGAGAATTTTAGTATTCGGAAGCTTTCTTCTTCAAGTAATGAAGCAATTGAGCTTGATCAAGAGATGGAAAAGTTCATCGCGTCTCGTCGAGAAGTGGTTGCTCCTGATGAAGAATAGTGGTATAATTGCCAAGTAACTAATTTTAATGACACAATCCGTTTCACACTCCAAATCGTGGGCGGATGAGGCAAAAGGAGAAGAGAATGTCTGTAAAGGTAGACATTAAGGCTTTGCTGGAGTCAGGTGTTCATTTTGGACACAAAACCAGCCGCTGGCACCCAAAGATGGCGCCATATATTCACAGTAAGCGTCAGGATAGTCACATTATTGACTTGACTAAGACTGTTGAAGCTTTGGATAAGGCTTTGCCAGAATTGACAAAAATCGCTGCATCAGGCCGTAAGGTTTTGTTTGTTGGCACCAAAAAACAAGCCAAAGACGTTGTTCGTGAAGCAGCTGAAAAAATCAACCAGCCATACGTAGTTGAGCGCTGGATTGGTGGTATGTTGACTAACGGTTCAACTATTGCCCAGCAAATTAAGAAGCTGAAGAATCTTGAAAAGCGAATGGCTTCAGGTGACTTGGAAAAGCGTTATAACAAGCTTGAAGTACAGCGCTTCCAAGAGGAAATCGACAGCTTGAATATGAAATATGGCGGCATCAAGGATTTGATGGGCAAGCCAGGCGCTGTTGTTGTAGTTGATGCATTGACCGACGCAAATGCAGTTCGTGAGGCTCAAACTTTGGGCGTGCCAGTATTTGCAATTGTTGACACCAACGTTAACCCAACAGGAATTGATTACGTAATTCCAGGTAATGACGACGCTGTTAAGGGTATTCAATTGCTATTAGACTACTTCACCGCAGCTGTTGCTGAAGGCGCAGGTAGCGTAAAGACTGAAGAAAAACCAGCTAAAAAAGAGGAGAAATAGGATGGGCGTTTCTGTTGATGATATCAAAAAATTGCGCGAATTGACTGGCGTAGGCTTGACTGACGCTAAAAAAGCTTTGGTTGAAGCTGAGGGTGATTTCGATAAAGCTTTGGAAGCTATGCGCAAAAAAGGCTTGACGAAAGCTGAAAAGAAAGGTGACCGCGAAGCTCGTGAAGGTTTGATCGAAAGCTATGTTCACTCTGGTCGAATCGGCGTTATCGTTGAGGTAAACTGTGAAACCGACTTCGTGGCTCGACTTGATGACTTTAAGACGTTGGCTCACGAAATTGCTATGCAAATTGCAGCGATGAGCCCAAAGTATGTTTCTGAAGCTGACATTCCAGCAGAGGAGATGGAACGCGTTAAAGCTGAGCTTATGGCGAGCGAATCTTTGGCAAGCAAGCCTGAAGAAATGCGCGAAAAGATCGTTGAAGGTCAATTGAAAAAGCATTTTGCTGAGCAGGTTCTTATGAGCCAGGCGTACATCTTGGACGATTCTAAGACTGTTGAGCAACACGTTAAAGAAGCTATTGCGAAATTAGGCGAAAACATCGTTATTCGTCAATTCAAGCGAATCGAGCTGGGCGTAAGCGAATAGATTTTCACACAGAGAAGAAGTCGGCCGTAGTAATGCGGCCGATTTTTATTGTGTAGAAATTATTGAGCAGCCGTCTTTTTGGTGGCGCGCATCTGTCGTGGTGACGATGAATTGATGGTTTTGAATGGTTTCCTGGAGGAGTTTTTCGCGAGTGGCGTCTAGCTCCGAGAAAACGTCGTCCAGTAAAATGAGTGGTCGAGATTGACTAATCTCCGTCTGCATTTCAAGCTCTAGTAACTTGAACGCCAACATAATGGTTCGCATCTCACCGCGTGAAGCAACTTTAATGGCGGGCTGATTATGGAGGAAAATTGTGAAATCTTCACGGTGTGGGCCAGCCGAAGTAAATCCTGTGACTATTTCATATTCGCGGGATTTTCCTAAGCGATTGAGTAGGGCTTGGTCGTAATTTTCCAGAGGTACAATAGCTCCATATTCGATGGACAGTTGCGTGTCTTTTCCTGCCAAAGATTCGTATAAATTTTTTATGCGGGGCTCGTTTATCTGGAGAAACTTGGCTCGTTTTTGGGCAATATTGGTTGCGTATTGGACAAATTTTATATCCCAAGCAAACAGGTTATCGCGCCAAATTGATGAGTCTTCCTGGTGGGATTTTAAGAGTTCGTTACGTTGTA
>CAUTKJ010000029.1:0-5795 GCA_963539185.1 uncultured Candidatus Saccharibacteria bacterium
TAATCTGTAAAGATTACTAGAAAATACCCCGGAACTAACTGGGGTATTTTTATTTTCCAATTCCAACCAGCGCCGCCTCCACAAGCAGCCACGGATTTACAGAAGTTGTTTTCATTTGCAAGTCCGCCCGAAGTAGCGCGTCATTTATCCTTTTCAGTTTTTTCTTATCGATACCTTTTGCCGAAGATGCCAATTTTCGTAAAACATACGGGCTAGCCGAAAAATCCGAAGACACCGACTTACTATCGCCGTCAGCCAAAACCAACGCCGTCAAGTTAGTTGCCTGCGAGGCAAGCAATCCCATTGTCTGGTAAGCGCCATCAACGCCACTTTCTGACTCCAAATAGCTAATTATGTCGTGAACCTTATCATAATCGCCCGCCAGCACCGAAATAAACAAATCAAACACATTCTCCGTCCTCGCCAAAAGTATGAAGTTGTCAATTAAATCATCCGTCACTTTTTCCGCCAGCGCTAATTGATCCAAAAAATTGCTCAGTCGCAACTGATCAAATCCCAAACGATCAACAATTATCTCTGCTTGATGATTCGTTAATTCACACTCGCGAACCTTCGCCTCCGCCACGCACCACTTTAAAAGCTGCGGTTTTTGACGATCACTAAGCGGTGGAAATTCCTGAACTTTGGCATTTTTATGCAGCCACTTATACGTTTTCGTTCGCTTATCAATTTTATCTTCCACCAGAATAATCGTCCTGTCATCGTCAAACTTCATATCTGGAAGTTGCGACCAGACCTCAGAATTTTCGCCTAGTTTTGAAATCAAATATACCGACGAGTTCATAAACAGCGTCTGCCCAATTGCTATTTCCTGCATTCCAGCCAGCGTCAAATCTTCACCATCGCGTCGCGCCGCTTTTTCGTTGCCGATCAGCTTAGCAATTGCTTGCCATTTCTCGAATTCATTTTCGCCGTAAAAAAGGTAAATCACTTCGCCTCCACTTGGCAAACTGGACAAATATGAGTACCTCGTCCAGAAACTTTCATCTTTATAATCTCTTGATCGGGATGCTGATGACACGGCTGACCTTCCCGACGAAATACGTGCGCAAACGACAAATAATTACCCCTCCTGCCTTCAGCGTCAACATAATTTTTATCCGTCGAGCCTCCCTGATCAATACTCAATTGCAAAATCTGACGCAGTTCGTTAAACAAATCTTCTAATTGGTCATCGCTAACGTTTTTAACTCGCGTTTGGGGATGAATTTTTGCAGCCCACAAAGCTTCATCAGCGTAAATATTACCAACCCCAGCAATCACCGACTGATCAAGAAACGCTGGCTTGATCATCGAATTTTGCCGACGACGAATTCGCTTAATAAAATCACCTGCCTCAGTTTTTTTATCAAGCGGCTCTGGCCCAACCTTTTGCATAAATGGCAAATTTTCTATCTCATCGGTCGGCATCAATTTCATCCAGCCGAATTTACGCTGATCATTGAAAAATAAGTGCGAACCATCCGTAAAATCAATTTGCACGCGCGTCGACCTATCAGGCAATTCACCGATCAAACTATCATTCGGATGACCACCAGCAAAACTATTAGCCCCACGAAAAATCAATTGCCCAGTCATCTTAAGATGTATCACCAGCGAATAACGCGTATCAAGATCAATCATCAACACTTTCGCGCGACGTCGCACCGCCGTTACATGCGCACCATATAAAAATTGCTGAACGTCTGTGGGTGAATTCGGAAAACTCTTTGGCGAATCAAATACCGTCGCTCGCACAATAGCCTGACCTGGCAATAAATCCGCCAAACCGCGACGAACTGTCTCAACTTCGGGTAGCTCGGGCATTCGGCAAGTCCTACAGCTTAAACAAAGCTTCTTCTTGACTTAGACCAATTCCAGCCGCCATTTTCTTGCCATCAGGAATTTGTTTCAAAAACATATCCAAAATCTCGTTCACGTTAGCTTGCGCCGAACCCTTAGAGCCGCTACAATCCGACGTCCACAAACTCTTAACAACGGAATTGTCCTTCAAAGTTTCGAATTTGTAAATTTTACCGCTAGCACAAATTCCCCGCAAATCGTTTTGCTGCTCGGTTAGTGGTGTACCGTCCATCATTTTTCGCTTATCAAGCGCATAAACCAGCTCCGTATAAGCCCTGCTGTTATTGTCCAATTTTTTCTCTGCAATCGGCTTGTCCAAATATCCCTCGTACGTTGTCATTTCACGAGATTCTGGCGAAATAGTGATGCTGTATGAACGAAAATTCTCATTCGCTACAATTGGTCCACGCACTGTCAATCGAACCGCGCTTCCCACGTCCGTCGACAACAAAGCAACTTGCCCTACGTTAACATTCTGATCCGTTGTTTGACCTGAATCGTTTTTACCAAATAATGCTCGACCAATCGCAATAACCGCTGCTACCGCCACGACCGTGATAACAATAACCAGCAAAATTGGTACAAATCGAGAAAATGAATTTCGTCGTTGAGTGTATTTCATGGCGTAATTATACCATATTTTCTACACTTCACCCCAATTTACGCCCGTGCCGACATCTACTTTCAATTTAATTGGCAATTCTGGACAAACGCCTTCCATTTCCGCTTTCATAATCTCGCTGACTTTCTGAACGTCTTCAGGTTTGCATTCCACCAAAATCGAATCATGAACCTGTAAAATCGCGTCAGCCAAGCCCGACAATTTATCCTCCAATCGAATCATTGCCAATTTCATCAAATCCGCTTCCGTGCCTTGAATTGGCATATTCATCGCAGCCCTTTCCGCCGAAGATCGCACCATAAAATTGCTCGATTTTACATCAGGCGTTGGTCGTCGCCTGCCGAAATACGTTTCAACAAATCCCTGTTCTCGTGCTTGAGTTAAAATTTTGTCCAAGTACTGACGAATCGGCTTTCGCACCTCAAAATAATGATCAATAAACTTTTTCGCCTCTGTAAATGACATTCCCGTAGCCGCCGCCAAACCATGCGGACTCATTCCGTAAAGTACACCAAAATTGATCACTTTCGCTGCTCGACGCTGAGATTTGCTCACTTCGTCAATTGATATCCCGTACGTTTCCGCCGCCGTTTTTGCGTGAATATCAACATCGCTATTAAAGTCTTCAATCAATTTCTCGTCGCCCGCCAGCACAGCCGCCAACCTCAGCTCAAATTGCGAATAATCTGCGCCGACAAAAACTTTGCCATCACTCGGAACAAACGCTTGACGGATTTTCCTGCCCAATTCAGTCCGCACCGGAATATTCTGTAAATTCGGATTTGTACTACTCAGCCGCCCCGTGCTGGTTACGTCCTGATTGAATGTAGTGTGAATTCGCCCATCAGTCGCCATCAATTTTGGTAACGCCTCAATGTATGTGCTGATCAACTTGGTCAATTCTCGATATCGCTCAATCAACTCAATAATCGGATGCTGCCCTCGTAATTTATCCAACTCTTTCTGGCCTGTTGAATATCCAGTTTTCCCCTTTTTTATGCCCGCAGTTGGTAATTGCAATTTGGTAAACAAAACCTCAGAAAGTTGCGCTGGACTAGACGCGTTAAACTCGTATCCAGCCATGGAATACATTTGTTGTTCAATCTCACTAACTTCCGCCGCCAGCTCATCGCCCATCTGTTTTAATAGAGTATCATCCAACTTCATCCCGCGTTTTTCCATCTGAAATAGCGCCCAAATTACTGGAAAATCAAACTCGTAAGCCACACGCGCAATTTGTGAATTGTTCGACATGTAAACTTTTTGTTCACGATAAATTTTGTGCAAGCGAGCTAATTGATAAGCCGCAGAATTGTCGTCAGAAAAATCACCAGACAATGCATTCAAACTACGGTCGCGCTTCAGCGGATCAATCAAAAACGACGCCTGCCCAACATCCCAAACTTCGTGAAAACGCACCGCCACGCCATGATTATCCAGCACGTGATACAACTGCTTAACATCCGCCGCGATCACAGTTCCCTGCGCCAGTAATTGCCACACAGACTGACTAATTTCATCAATTTTCGCCGTCCACGCTGACTCAGGATTCGAGCTTATATAAATTACGTCAGGCTCCGACGAATCGATATATATTATGTTCTCCGCCTCAAACATCGGCGTGTCGGGCAATTTTTCAATTCGTGGAATATCCAACTTCGGCTCTTCTTTTTTCTCATTTTCCGCCATTTGCATTGTTTTTGGCAATCGTCCAATCAGCGAATTAAACTCCAACTTCTGCAGAATTTCCGTTACTCGCGCAAAGTCGCAATCATTAACATCCGCCACATCCCAGTCCAGCTCAATCGGCGCGTCCGTCCAAATTTCCGCCACTTGCTTGGTTAGATATGCCGACTCGCGACCATTTTCCAACTTCGTTCGCAAAGCGCCTTTTTGCTCGTCCAGATGTTCATAAACTCCGTCCAGAGTTTCATATTCTTGCAATAATTTCACCGCCGTTTTCTCACCAACTCCCGGTACTCCCGGTAAATTGTCACTAGAATCACCCTTTAGCGCTTTCAAATCTAAGAATTGTTCTGTCCGAATTCCGTATTTTTCTTCAAAATGTTCTGCCGTAAACTCCTCGATATTTCTCAAGCCATTTTTCATAGCGTAAACCTTGGTCATCGGTGATATCAATTGCAATGCGTCCAAATCCGACGTTATCAAGCACGTTTCAATTCCGCGAGATTCCGCTTGTCTGGCAAACGCGCCCATAATATCATCCGCCTCGTAATCATCAATTTCATAAAGCGGCCAACCAAACGCATCAAGCAACTCGTGTAAAATCGGAATTTGCTGGTAAAAGTCATCTGGCGCTGGCTTGCGACCAGCTTTATATTCTGGATATAATTCCCGCCGCTTGCGAATATTCGTGCCGCGCTTATCCCAAGCCACCGCCACATAATCCGGCTCCAATTTTTTAATCAGCTCAATTGCCAAACTTACAAATCCATACACACCACCAGTCGGAGTTCCGTCAGCCATCGACAATCCCGGCATAGCATAATAACCTCGGTAAAACACCGACTTTCCATCAATAACTACTAGACGCTTCATAGTTCTATTGTAGCATTTAAGCGGCTATCGTCAGAGAATTGGTTATTGACACCTCAGCAAGTTTCTTCTGTGCTCTTTCGTATTTCTCATACAGCCTCTTACGCTCCTCCAGATAGCTATAACAATGGACATACTCAATCACTCCATCGTCATTAAAGAACACGGTTATAGTCTCATCCCTACCGTCATCTGGTCCAACAAAAAACTCGTAGGAGGTTTTACGGTACTTAGGGTAGCGATCAACCTCAAGTTCTTTTATGAAAGCATATCTAAACTCATCTTCATTCTTGGGTATCTTATATATTTGATATCGATCTTTCGGAATAGATGACGAAGCGCTAGGATTTTTCCAAATCATCCAACGCTGCCCATATTGATCCTCGATAGGCTTACCAACAAACCTCTGCCATTTCTCGCTACCGTCTGGATTATGATCGAATTTCGATTCCAGCTCTTTAATCTGAGCCGTTATCTTATCATTATCTATCGAATTTTCTTGACCCTCAGTATCAAGATCAGAAAGTAATTTCTGAGCTGACTTATCGGAGACATGAGGGGCTGTTTCCATAATACTTACCCTAAACATACGCTTTATTTGGAAGAATGTCAATAAGTTGCTAGAATTGGTCTATGACACAACCACATGCAAAAATTATCGCCCTGGTTGGATTGGCGGGCAGCGGCAAAAGCTCAGCTGTCGAATATTTGACAGAAAAAGGATTTCCAAAAATTTACTTCGGTGGCGTTATTT
>CAUTKJ010000030.1:0-4926 GCA_963539185.1 uncultured Candidatus Saccharibacteria bacterium
CGGTTTCGGTGGCTGGCGGAATAAGTTCGGCAATGCTATCAAGAAGCTCCGAAATGCCAATGTTGTGCTCGGCGGAAGTTTTTATGATGGTTTTTATGCCGAGTCGTTTGAATTCGTCGATAGAAAGAGAGTCTTTCAAGTCTGCTTTATTGGCGATTAGAATGACTGGCTTGCCGCTTTTTAGGGCTTTTTTGGCTAATTGTCGATCGGCGTCGGAAGGATATGCGGTGGAGTCGACGGTTACGAGGATTACGTCAGCGGCGGCGGAGGCGTCAGCGATTTGGTCCTGAATGGTCGCTTCAAATTCGTCCTCGGCAGTTTTCAGTCCGGCTGTGTCGATGAGCCAAAATTGTGAATAGTCATCTGACGGCGTGGAGTCGACGTTGCGTCTTTTATATGAGACTTTACCAACAACGTTGTCGCGAGTTGTTCCAGCTTCCCTGGCGACTATGGCTGTGCGAGAGCGCGTCAAGCGATTAAATAGCGAGCTTTTGCCGACGTTGGCTTGCCCGATGATAGCGACTGTTGGTAATTTAGACATGATTATAAATTATATCATTTTTTAGCTATTTCGACTATTGTATTGGAGGTCTCTTCTATTTTTATTAAATGCAACAGCTATAACTCCTTTGGGATTATTGTGATGATAATTGATACGATTACTGCATGAGCGTGCTATCTTTGTATAATCTAATGGAGCAATCTGACCGTCTTTATTAAACGGTCGAAGCTGGAGATATTCTGTGTTAACAGTTCCGTCTGTTTTAAATACTAGTTTGTCTGCGATATATACATGAGAACCTTCTGTCTGTTTTTTGGATATGATTACGCCACCGCCTTTTTCTAGGTCAAGCAGATAGTAATTACTGCCGTCTATTGTGGGTAAAGTTTCCAGATCTAGAGATTCTGCTATTTCTTCTAGCTTAACAACTAATTTTGCATAATCTGATATTTGCTTCTCGGTGATGTCTATGGGGAGTTCTCTCTTTCCTGAATATACTTCGGTTATTTTGTCATGTCCATACTCAGTATCAGCTTTAAGATCTGCGCATATTCCGTTTAGGGATATTCTGGCTAATTTCCTTGACAATTCTAATTTATCACGTGTGTTTAGTGTTTCCATTTTACAATTATACTTTCTGTCAAATTTAACATAAAAGCTATACTACAATATTTACCGTAAAATGTAAAGAGCCGCGGAGTAGATTATGAATTCGTAAATTTCTCTTCTCGCCATTCGCCTCTTTTGAGGTCGCCGAGCGAATAATTGCCAAAGTTTGTTCTGTGGAGTTTTTTGACAGTGTAGCCTAACGCATCGAAAGTTCGCCGAATTTGACGATTTCTTCCCTCACTCATTTCCACTATCCAACGATAATCATCGCCTTCGTGTTGTCTTTCTAGCGTCAATTGACTGCGTCCGTCAGGAAGCTGCACGCCAAAATCATTGATCATTTGGCGATGTAGAGGTTGTAATGGTTTGTCGATCGTGACGAGATATCGCTTAATTTTATAAAACGAGGGGTGTGTCATGCTGTGAGCAAAATCGCCGTCGTTCGTCATGAGAATCAGCCCGGAGCTGTCTTTATCCAGGCGACCAACAGGTTTTAAGTGGTGAAGGTTTTTTGGTAGCAATTTGTAGATTGTCGGAACGCCGCCCTGAGAGGCGCGCGAACAAAGATATCCAGTTGGCTTGTGTAGGATGATGAGCTGTTTGGATTGCAATTCTAGCAATTTGCCGTTATAGGAAATTTTATTCGCGTCAGAAATTTGTTGACCCAATCTGGCGGGCTGACCGTCAACAATAATCTTCCCCTTCTCTATCAATTCGTCGGCCTTCCGCCTGGAAACACCCAAGCAAAGCGCCACGAATTTATTGAGGCGCCAAGATTCTTGCTTTGTGTCTGGATTTATCATTGTTGTGGATTTATCGGCGGAAATTGTGTCGGCTGAGGAGTTTCTGATGGTTGATGTGGGATGCTTTGCTCCTGAGGTTGTGCTTGGACTGGAGGTATTGCGCTAGCCTGCTCAATAGGATTTGGCGTTGGCTGTTGTGGCTGCGGCGTTGGAATCGATTGTGGCGCTGGAGCCTGCACTGGTTGAGGTTCTGGAGTTGGCTGAGAAATGGTCTGCGTATTGTCTAATTCTTGTGCCATAAGCTTGGAAATATCTACAGAATTCTGAGAGTCGTCAGCAGGCAAAGGTTGAATCACACGATCACCAAGCCCTGAAGGTCGCGGCACAGGTGATGAAAACGGCGCCATGGGTTGTGGTAGCGTTGCTGACTGCTGCTGAGGCGTCGGAATTGGTTGCGGTGCTGGAGTCTGCACTGGTTGAGGTAGTGGTTGCGGTGCTGGAGCGAATGCTTGTTGTGGATGTTGTTGTATAAGCGGATTTGCTACAGGAGCTGTTGGTGTTGTAACGGGGGCAGCTGGTTGCGGTGACAATGAAGAAATATCAGGCCTAGTAACTGGCTGCGGCGCTGCTGGAGTTGGCTGAGGTGTTGGAGCGACTGGCTCATATGTATGAGCTGGTTGTGAAACTGGCACTGGATTTGTACCGACTCCTGGAAGATCTCCCAAGGTTTCGTGAACTGCTCTCACAACGTCCTCTATTCCCACCTGAGACTTCACCAAGTATTTATCAGCACCAAGTTGCTCGCCGCGTTTTCGCTGATCCTCTGAGGATAGCGCGGTCATAATAATAACTTTAACGTCTTTTGTTTCTGTCGTCGAGCGTAAAATGTCCAGCATATCAAAGCCAGAGATTTTCGGCATCATCACGTCGCTTAAGATTAATCGCGGACGTTCTTTAATTGCCATAGCCAGAGCTTCTTCGCCGTCGCCCGCCGAAACGATATCGTAGCCCTCCGCCAAAAGTCGTACGCCGTAAATTTCGCGTAAACTTTTGTCGTCCTCAACCAATAAAATTTTTGTCATATGTTTATACTATACTGAAGTTTTGACAAAAAATCCATAGCCTTTATGGTTATTATTCACGTCCAGGTATGGACAATTGCTGACGCTTTCTGCGTAACTCTTCTTCAATTTCAGCCAGCGTTGGCTCGGAAGAATTTCTGGCTGGTTGTGGAATTTCTGGCTGGACTACTGGAGTGGTCGGTGTGGCTGGAGCTGGATTTTCTGGAGTTGCGATTGCTACTGGATCTGAATCGACAATCTCGCTATTATTTTCAGTTGCGGCATCTTCCGTCTTCTCTTCTGTGGCAATTTCAATTTTTTCTGAAGCCAGAGAGTTCGGCGTTTTATCTTCGGGCTTTTCAACTTCCGCAGATTCTAATCGCTGCTTAGCTTCCGAGCTATTCATGCGAGGAATCTCCAAATAGAACGTACTTCCCTCTTTATATTTGCTTTCAACGCGCAAGTTTCCAGACATCGCCTCGGCCAAGCGGCGACTCAAATATAGCCCCAAGCCAGTTCCGCCAATTTCTCGCGTGTCAGAATTGTCCACCCGATAAAATTTCTGGAATAAATGCGGGATATCTTCGGCGGGAATGCCAATACCACTATCTTTTACGCTTACGGAAATCTGCTTATCGTCGCCGGTAATATTGACGACAACTTCGCCCGATGGCGTGTATTTGATGGCATTTTCAATCAGATTGCTAACGACTTCCCTAAAATGGTCAGGATCAATATTGGCATAAAAAATCGGCTGCAATGACTTCTCCTTACCCTCATCAATTATGTCTGGCATGAAGATATAATTGAGCTGCTTTTCGTTAGCTTTCGTCGCTAAACCATCAAAAATATCCTTCAAAAATTCGTTCACGTTGATGATCTTCGGGTTATTTTTCATTCGCCCGTCTTCAACTTTGCTAATGTCGAGGAGATCTTGGAATAATCGTCCCAGATGTTGCGCCGATTCGTGGGCTTTGGTGATGAAATCGCGGGCCTTCTCGTCGATGTGAGCGGTGGCTGGGTTTAATGCCAGACCCAAATAGCCCTCAATTGACGCAACTGGCGTGCGCATCTCGTGGCTGGCGGTGGAAATAAACTCGGCTTGCTCGCGCTCCTCGGCTTTTTCTTTGGTGATGTCGCGGAAAACTACGATGATTCCTTCGCCGTCCGTGCCGACTGGAGAGCTGACGATTGACACTAAAATGCGTTTTTCGGAGCTGGTCAATAGGAATAATTTATCGTTGTGTGTTGGCTGGTTTTTTGATAAAGATTGGGCTATTGGATTCTCGAGGTCTTCTACGTCTTTTCCGTCTGAAGTGACGAGTTTTAAGACGCTTTTCCAGTTAAGTCCGAGCGCGTCGCCTTGGTCCCAGCCGATGATTTGCTGGGCGGATGGATTTATCAGTTCGATGTTGCCATCTTTGGAAATAGCCAAAACGCCGTCGTCGATGGCATTAATCACTACGTCAGATTTGTTCTCAACCGCGGAAAGTCTATTCTCCAGATTGGACGTATTGTCGTCGGTTTTTTGGCGGCGAATCCATAGAACAAGGCTAAAAATCAAAGGCAAAAATCCGAAGAATAGGTAGCCGATGATGAATTGTATATTTATTCCCTGTTGAACGCCGGTGGCTATAATTTGTAAAATAACCAGAAGCCCCATTATTCCTAAGATTATTGCGCCGAAAAATCCTGCGAAAATTGCCACGATAATCCACATAACTAGGAATGGAGAAATGACTCCGCCGCTGGTAATTATGGTGGTTGCGGCGACAGCGACGGTTAACAAATATACGAAAATTCCGATTTCAGTTTCGTGTTTTCTGGGAAGCCAAAAACATAAAATCAGCACAATTAAGCTGCCGATTCCTGCCACGCCAGCCGCCAAATCTGAGACCGATAATCCGATTGGCAATTGATAACCGGTCGGTATAAATCGTGCCCATGCGTACAAAAGAATGATTGTGAAACAGCTCAGTAATGCAACTTCACACAATCTCCTTAGCCAAAA
>CAUTKJ010000031.1:0-4871 GCA_963539185.1 uncultured Candidatus Saccharibacteria bacterium
TCCGTATATTTGCCATATTGCAAAATCTGCAATTGAAATAATCGCAACACAAAAGCCGCCATCACTACTAGTAAAGCGATGGCTAACCAACCAGTTCTTGAACGAATAAGCCGCTGCATATTGCTTATCCTATTATATCACTATTGAGCGTAATGCGTTTCAGTTGTTGTCATAGCTGAAGCGACATTACTATTCTTCACCTTCTCTAACGCCGTCAAGCGCGCGTTCTGCACTTCCAATTCTGACTTTTTTGCGCTTAGTTCGGTGATTTTTGTATCCAGACTCTGAGCTTCATAGCCGTAAGCTGTAAGTCTGGTTGCCTGAGTAAGATAAATCAAGCCCAGTACTGTAATCATCAATGCAACTAGCACTGTATGAGCAACAGGACCAAGTTTGACCTGAGACTGAAAACGTGTAGAATTCTGATTTCGGCGCAATTGACCGTGTGAACGTCGTGAAGTAAATGTGGTGGTGTTTGTCATTTGTCTCTATCTTTTATGTTTATATTTGTATTTAGCATAACAAACCAGCCCGCCCGTTAAAGACAGGCTGGTTTTTCTAAGGTATATTCCGGAATACGCTTTAGTCTAGCCGCGGCGTACTGAAACAGCCTCTGGCTTGTCTGTATTCTGGAATTCTACTTTGATGTGGATTGGCATATTGTGCCTCCTTCTTTTTGTTTTATTTTTTCACGGCGTATCGAAATTTTGCACTTCGACTACGCGGATTGTGAACATCTTCAGCTCCAGACACCGGTTTTTTCTCTGGAACAATCAGCTCAGCCTCATAGCCAGCCATTGCTTGCTCCGAAAAGTAACGCTTAATCAACCTATCTTCCAAGCTATGAAAACTAATTATTCCTACTCGCCCACCCTTATTAAGTAAGCGTGGCAAAAGTGGCAATAGTTCTTCAATCAGCTTAAGTTCGCGATTGACTTCAATGCGTAGCGCCTGAAAGGTACGAGTCGCAGGATGATGTTTCATGCTACCGCGACCAACGGTTTGCTTGATCAGATCAGCCAGCTCAGTCGTTCCCTGAATTGGTCGAGCCTTGACAATTGCCTGCGCAATTCGCCTTGCTCGCCCGGGATTTTCTTCGCCGTAACGAATAATCAGCTGCGTCAAATCATCAACCGAATACGAATTGACAATATCTGCCGCTGTAATTTCCGTCCGATTGTCCATCCGCATATCTAGCGGACCGTCAAATCTGAACGAAAAACCTCTCTCTGCTCTGTCAAGCTGTGGTGACGACACCCCCAAATCAGCCAAAATCACGTCAAACTTACGCCCCTGCTTGACCAAATCTTGCGCTGCGCTCACAAAATCTTTGTGAATTAAAGTTACGCCTTTTTCAGCCAAATCGCCCAATGTCTTAATCGCGTTTTCATCACGATCGACCAACACTGAGCTCAAATAATTATCCGTCCTATTTAAGAATGCCCTGGCATGGCCGCCATAGCCAGCCGTCAAATCGAGATACGACTCGCCTTCGACTGGCTGCAGCTTGCTAAGGGTTATCTCCAAAAGTACGGGAACATGCATCGGTTCGCTCGCTTGGAGTTCTTCCGACTGTGGTGGATGTTCTTTAATACTCATCATTATTCCATTATACAGAAATAATGCTCGAGATCACCTAACTGGATATTTAATTCTGGCTTTTTTGTATTTGTGTTTTGTTTGTTTTTGTTGTCTTAAGAGTGGAAATTTGTTGATTGTCAGTAACAACCATGCTTTCCAAAGAGACTTATGTGTGAGGTGGAGTTTTTTTGGGAGGTGTTTGAGGAAGGTACGTTGCCTTTTTTAATGTGGAGCAAATTGCCACATGCCATTTTCAAATACCCAGATAGTTGATCTCGAGAGGTTTTAATTGTTAAGGTGCTTAGCTAATCTACTATTCCGCATTCTCGGCCGCTATTAGCCGAAAATATTCCCCCGCTCGCACAGCAACGACTTCTCTGTCAATTCCAGCGTAGTCGAGCAAATGCTGCTCAATCGTCACTCGTCCTTGTTTTTGGTCGAGCGCCGATGCGGTTTTACCTCGTCGGAATTTAACGTTCAGGTCGGCAACTCGCTCATCCAGAATACTTCCCGTTAGAGCGCTTTCCACTTCCCGATCCCAGATTTGCTGTGGATATAGGTGGAGATATTTACCAAACCCGCGAGTTAGCACGACGCCTGATGCAAATTCTGCCCTGAGTTCAGCCGGAATTGTCAAGCGTCGCTTGTCGTCCAACTTACGCTCAAAGTAATCTGTCTGCACGTCGTCCTTCCTTCGTGGTAGATTAGTTGTTTTTTATAGTGGATGTTTGTTTTTGTTGGTGATTTTCCATCAACTTTCGTTCCACTGACTCCACTATACTACCCACAGCTACCCACTTGCAAGCCCTTTTTATGATTTTTTACCCATTTTTGCGTCAAATAAAAACTTTTCCACATTTTTGTGGAAAAGCCTAGTGTTGGGTTAGTATAAGCCGACGCTATTAATATCTCTCAGCAGACTCTCTACTTGCCTGCTTCAAAACCTGGTCAATCGCCAACGCGTCAGGAGAAACTTCCAGCGCCCTACGGTTAATTCCGTATAGATACAAATTGTCCAAATCTCGCACGCGACTCAAAGCCACATAACCCATACCTTCAACAAACGCCTTTCTCAGGTCAATCTTAGCCGCATCCAGTGTCATTCCCTGACTTTTGTGAACCGTTATAGCCCACGCCAAACGCAGCGGAACCTGAGAAATACTCGCTCGTTTACGCTCTCCGTCCCGCAATTCCCAAACATCCGGTACCATCGTCACCCGACGACCGTCTCGAAATTCAACAACCGGATATTCCGTCAACGGCTCGAAATTAACCACCGTGCCAATACTTCCATTGGCATATAATTTTTGCGGCGAATTTTTAACCGCCATCACTAACGCGCCCAGCTTAATCACCAAATTTTCTGGTGCCAGGACCGACCTTTGCAGATTCTCTACATAAATTTTCGAGCCCGTCGTCGTTTGCTGATACGAACGTTCTTCTCCTGGCAATTCCGCCAATTTTTGAATATTGATATCATCGACATCAACGTTTACGGTGTGCAGTTCTGTGATATCACCATCTGGCGGCTCGATTTCCGTGCGCGCCAGCAACGCCTCGACGTGACGTCGCCTAACATCGCCAGTTCTTAGAGCGGTCAGAATCTCCAAAAGCTGCTCATCATTCTGACGATATTGCCGCTCCAAATACAAAACCGCCGGCTGAAGTTCTTGCCAAGCATCAGAATAAACCACAAATCCGCCGCCCTGCTCGTTCGGACGATTCACTGGCGGCAATTGGAAAAAATCGCCACTCATCACCAGCTGAATACCACCAAACGGCTGATCATTTTCCCTGACGGTTCTTAAAACCCTATCAATCATATCCAGCCGAAAATCGTGAAGCATTGAAATCTCATCAATAATCAGCACATCAGTTTTAGAAATCACATCACGCCGCGTTTTTGACAATCGTTCAAAAAAATTGTTCGGTAAATGATCATTTACACCAATGCCACTCCAGCTGTGAATCGTATTGCCGCCAAGATGTGTCGCCGCCAAACCAGTTGTCGCTGTTACTGATACCTTTTTACCCCGTTTTCGCGCCTGCGCAATAAAAGTATTCAACAGGTGGGTTTTACCCGTTCCAGCCGCACCAGTCAGCAACGCCGACCGACCGCTCAGTAAAATAGCCAGCGCTAATTCTTGATCCATTTTAGCCTCGTGGCGGTTCGCCTTCTGGCTCATCGAGCAGCTTCTTCGACTTAATTTCGTAACGCTTGCCCGTGATTTTACTCTCGATATAATCCTCGTTAATGAGATTTACGAACATATCCAAATCATTGCCGTCCATGATAATAATCGCGCCATTATCATCGCTCATCAATTCCAATTGCATTTCATCAGCATAGTCCAAAACATCTTCCTGTTTAACCGCACCGATTTCCAATTTCTGCAATTTATTAATCGTCTTTTTGCGCTCCTTCACCAACGCGTTAAGATCCATTCCCTCTGGAAAACTTAGCTTATATTCCTTCTCAATTTCCGCTACTTTTTTATCAGCAATCACCTGCTTTTTATATTCATAGCCAAACATTCGCTCAAATTTTCCAGGATTAAACGCAAAAATATCTTTACCGACAATCAAAACTTGGTTATCATCCGGAACCTTAAAACCAACCTCCGCATTAAATGAACCAAATTTGCCGTCAGAAAATTCCCAAGCCAACGCACTCTTTAGCGTCTGACCTTGCTGGATTAGCTTAACCGTGTAAAATATTGCGTCAGGATTATTCGGGTCGGTAAATCGCGCCACAATCCCCTTCATACGCTTGAATTCGTGTTCAGTTTCCGAAAACTCCACGATGTCATGACGCTCATGCTCAATCAAATGAATCAGAGTTTCAGCTCGCCCAACCTTCTCTAGGTCAGTCCTCAGTAAAACATTATCTTCCGATTCGCTCAATTCATAATCGCGAACGCTCAATCCAGTGCCCGCACCCAAATTGACCTGATTGATATAATCAAACAAAAACAACGGTCTGAGCTGCTGCTCAACATCGCCTTTTATCGGCATAAAATATGGCGTGTAATTTTTGCTAAATAAGAACAGCTCTATCTGTAAATCATTCTTTTTTGCGTCATTTTGATTTGCCCACAAAAAAATATCAGTCGTTTCCCTCACTTCTTCCATTTTTCTAGTATAGCAATTTTTATCAGATGTCGCTAGCAGTTATTTAGCCAATCTCTCGCCTTCACGCGCCCGATTAGCCCATTCGTCCGCTAGTTCATTCCCTTCATCGCCTTCATGGCCACGCACCCAACGCAAATCCGCCTGAGAGTTTGAATATA
>CAUTKJ010000032.1:0-4857 GCA_963539185.1 uncultured Candidatus Saccharibacteria bacterium
TAGACATATGTATATTCATCTTTGTGTGGTATTTATTATTGCGTAAAAGGTACATTGTGCGACATTAAAACTATATCTAAAACACGACTATTCCATCGTCTTTCTTCGCGATAAATTTATCTCATTTTCACCAAATCAACCTACTTGTCGTTTATTGTTTTATAAACCGCCCTATTTGTCGGCTTGGTGTGTTTTATGTTGTATATTGGTTTATCTGCATTAGCTCGGATTTATAATTTATGCTTGTATTGTGCAAAATTTATTAATATAAATACTCAGCCGGTTCGGCTTTATGCACGCTTAAAAATCAACTAATAATTAGTTCGTATTTTGTTCTATTGTTTTTTTAATCGCTAGTTTTGCGAAAGAGCTTGGGTGATTCTGTGCTTAATTATTTCACTGTTCCATTCGCCTGCCTTAAATCGCAGTAGGGGCATATTAGTATTGGACATGATCGAATTGACAAAATCGTCGCGCGTTTTTCGATCGGGCTGATTGTGAGTATTATCATCAAGCTCAATAGCCATGAGAGGTTTCATATCATTGGTGCAAATTAGAAAATCTACAGATTTGCCGTTTATTCTCGCGAAAGCCGCCTTCCAGTTTTGCCCTTTTATCTCATGGTCTAAAAACATACTTAAATGAGCCTGAGGTATAATTACACATCCGTTTATTGCTTCGTGTAGAGTTTTGTAAAACGATAATTCACTTGGCGTCATTGCACAAGATTTTTTGATGTATACGTATTCTTTCTTTATTGGGGTTTTAATTGGGCTTGTGTCACCGTCAGTCCCCTGCCTTACTTTGATTACCAGAAAAATAATTGCAGCTACTATAACTATAAATATAAGCGTTCCCATGAGATTAGTTTATCATATGTTGATAATAAATGCTTACGATTTTTAGGCTTTATCGTTGTGATGATATAATAAGGGTGATAATTGTATCGGAGATATTTATGGCTTTTTTAAATTATAATAAAGATGAAAAGTTAGAATTCAATTATAAGAGAGCGTGTGGATTGTGGCTAATTGTAATAGCGGCAATTATTTCAATAGCTACTTTAATGGGAGGAAAACAAATAATAAATATGCAGATATTTAGCATTGGGTATGTTATTAGTTTTTTCTCAATCAACATGAATAAAAAGGTGTTGAATAGGCTGTCTGATGGTCCTTCGAGTGAATTTCAAAAGAAAGTATCTTTATATGCCGTTATTTTATTATTTATCCTAATGGCTTTGCTGGGCGGACCATTCTTTGCGACTGAAAATTGGAGATTGATTTGGCTGGGAGCGCTGATGGCAACTGCGCTGCATTTTTTCCCGTATTATTTTGTGCATGGAAAATCAATGATATATCTGGGTCTTAGTTGCGCTATCAATATTTTTGTAGGGTATATTTTTACCGATATTCCATTAGAGGTGATAGCATATATTGACTCAGCGATTAAGCTTGTATTTGGAGTATATTTATTATTTTTTTCGAAGCCGTCAAAAAAGGCACCTCGAAAATGAGATGCCTTCATGCAACCGTCTTCAAGAGGCGGAGTAGGTCAACATATTGTTATGATGTCAGCAGTTTGCTAATATTATACAGTTCTGGTGGTGTTTAAGGGTAATACATCAGTCAAAATAAAATAAGACAGCCCGCGTTGCTCTAACATAAGAGGGGCGCTGCTGTCTTACACTGCTATATTACTACGACCATCATTGAAAAATCAATAATATCGCCTTTCGCTATAATTTCCTAATAATCTAAATGCCGATATTCCCTAAGAGCCGCGTTTTACCTTTACCTCTGGCGCCCTAGAGGTGATATAATTACTATAATATGCATGTGTCCGCGGTCCAATCTGTAACCATAAAAGTGAGCGAAGTTGATCCTGCTTTGCTTAATGATGCGGATGGGCTGCAGAAAATGTTAAGAAATGTTACGGAATTGGCGGACTTGCATTCTTTGGAAGCAGTAACGCATCAATTTTCCCCGCAAGGAATCAGCGCTGCCCTGCTTTTGTCGGAGTCGCACATCGCGATTCATACGTGGCCAGAAAGCGGCGTAGCGTATATAGCGATGACAACTTGTAAAATGCTGGATGATGATAAATTGCAACAAATAAAGGAGCTGATTGCACGGCTGCTGGGTGCAAAAAACATAATTATGAAAGAAGTGGCATTGTAATATGAAACGAACCAAGGCGCGACTTAAAATCAACCAAATATTGACTGGAAAGAAAACTAATTTACGAGTTGTTGGCTGTTTGCTTTTTCGCGAATGGGATAAGAAAGATAAGCGATTTTACTACTGGGAAGAGTGGGAGATTACAGGGTTGGCTGATTATGATAGCTGGGTGGAGTATGATCACAGCGATCAAACCGTTTCTCTGTATGAGCCGATTCGTTTTACTCAGACAATTGATCCAACACAATTGAAGAAAGGTCAATCATTCACCGTTTCTGAACAGGACGGCAAGGACCACGTTGTGGTGGTTGACGAGGTTGGAATTGGTGAAATTATGAACATTAAGGGCAAAAACACATACCAAGTTTTCCCGAAAGAACTGATGGCGTACGCTACTTTGAGGGATACTGGCGCGCCAAAAAACCGCCAGTTGATCACGATTGAGAAGTATAACAATCGCGAATATGACGCCTACCGCAAGGTTCAATTGAGCAACAAAGAACAAAAGGAAATGTTCGGCAGAACCATTAAACCGATTGACTGGACGACGATTATAGTTATTGCCATATTTATCGCTATTATTTTGTTTGCGTTTGTCTTCGACAATAATTCCGACGGCAGTAATGGCGGAGGTCACGGCGGATCGCGCAGTGTTTATGGCGGCAGCAGCGGCGGGCTTGGTAAATAAAAGGAGTTATAATGTCACGATCAAGTACGAAAAAACGGGAGCAAATTGCTTTATTTGCAGCTGCAATTTTAGTAGCAATTGGCGGAATTATTTACGAGCTGATTTTAGGCGCAGCTGCGTCATATCTGGTGGGCGATTCGATTTTGAGCTTTAGTCTGGCAACTGGCGTGACGCTGTTTGGCATGGGAATTGGCTCGCTGCTGGTTAATTACATCAAGCTTCATCCAGCAACCAGCTTCGCAACGAACGAAATTATTCTGGGATTAATTGGCGGAAATTCGGTGATGTTGATGTATTTGGGATTCGTTTTTACGCGTTCGCATTGGCTAATCTTTGCCGTCATAAGTTTGGCAATTGGTATTTGTATCGGGCTGGAAATTCCGCTTTTAATGAAGATGTTTCAGGAATTCGGGCGTAAATCTTCGGTGAAATTATTTAGCAAGATTTTAGCACTCGATTATTTTGGGGCGTTAATTGCGTCGCTATTATTCCCGCTCGTTATGCTTCCGTATCTTGGTTTAATGCGTAGCGCGTACCTGGTGGCGGCTTTGAACATTGGCGTTGCGGTTCTGATTCTTAAGCAAATGAAAGCGTCGAAAATAGTGATGACAATTAGCGTTATTGCAACAATGTTGCTGGTGGGATTCTTCATTTTTGCAACAGAAATTGAGCATGGAATTGACAAACGGACGTATAAAGATTCGGTGATGTGGCAGCAGCAGACGCCATATCAGAAAATTGTCCTGACGAGATATAAAAATGACACGAGGTTGTTTTTGAATCGCAATTTACAGTTTTCTAGCCTTGACGAAGCGCGTTATCATGAAACACTGTCTACTTCCGCTCTGTCTTCAGTCGCCAATCCAAAACGAGTGTTGATTATGGGCGGCGGCGATGGCCTTCTGGCTCGGGACGTTTTGAAATATCCCAGCATTGAGCATATTACGTTGGTTGATATCGATGAGGTGATGACTAATCTGGCGAAAACTAATCATCTTCTCACTGATATAAATCAGCGCTCGTTGCATGATCCGCGCGTTTCCATTGTCAATCAAGACGCTTTCCAATTCGCCTTCTCTACCAAGGATAAATATGATGTTGTGTTGATTGATTTGGTGGATCCGTCGAATGAAAAATTAGCCAAGTTGTATTCCGAGCAATTATATCGTCAAATTGGCAATATTTTAACGGAGCGTGGCGTTATGGTGACGCAGGCGACGTCTTCATTTTTCTCTCCGCACGCTTTTTATATGGTGGCAAACACCGTCAAATCATCTCATCCAGAGCGATATGTGACGGCGTTTTCGGTCAATGTGCCGTCATTTGGCGAGTGGGGTTTTGTGTTGTCTGCGCCGCAAGCCGAGGTCGTGGCTAGTCAGCCATTGCCGAAAAACCTACGATATCAAAATCAGAAATTGCTCACCTTCCTGACTAAACAAAACGCCATATCGGTGCCATCTGGACCGACTTCTACGTTGGTTTCTCCGCGAATCACCGACGTTTACAACTCTGATATGCGTCAGTGGCGATACGAATAGTTTTTTAGGCGGCGGTAGTGCTCTTTTTTCGTCGGCGACGTCGTCTTTTTGGCGTGGCTGAGGCTAGCGGTGTAACTGTGTTGATTGCGGTTTCTGTAGGTGCATTATCATTGCCGCGAATTTGCAAAACAACTTCGCTGTCGTTAGCTGCGGGTTGCTGCTTTTCCGGTTGGCTATTGACCGCTGGAATGTTGTTTGCAGGCTGCGGCTGAGGTTTGGCTGGTTGCTTTTTTTGGTTGCGAATAGGCTTTATTGTAGCATCAATTTCCTTCTCGACATCTTCCCTGTTACGCGAATACATGCGACGCGAATGTTCAATAATGTGCGGTGTGTTGTCGGCTTGGCTTGGCGGAAGTTCCAGTGTGCGGGCAGAAAACGCCGGAGTTTTCTCGCCGCCGATAACCATATTGACAACAAAATTACGATTGTGCATTTGAAGCAGGTCGATTGC
>CAUTKJ010000033.1:0-4846 GCA_963539185.1 uncultured Candidatus Saccharibacteria bacterium
GAAGAGGGATTTTTCTTGGTGGCGGGGGTAGGATTTGAACCTACGACCTTTTGGTTATGAGCCAAACGAGCTACCAGGCTGCTCTACCCCGCGATACATAATTATGATATCAGCTTAGCACAATAATTGCAATACCTTAGTGTTTATGACTATTACCGCCAAATAGAAAGTTCATCCACTGCTGGAAGTTGCTGTCAGTCCGTTTCGCGCTCGACGCAAGTTTTTGGGCAGGCGTGGCGCTTTCGAAAGATTGGGTGATGAGCTGTTTTTCGCCAGGTAGACCTTTTCCTGTGCGCTGTCTAATAGTCAATTCTTGATACTCTTCGCTTTGATAATATTTTGATTCGTATTCCAGCAAGGCGACTTGCAATTTTTCTATTTCCACTTGTTGGCGTTTGTTGTCAATAGAGCGTTGCAGCTCGTAGTTTTTCTGCATTGATTCAATGGAACCCCAGGCCCAACTCATAGCAATTAAAATCGCAGCAGCAATAACGACATTATTTAGGGTCAAATAGTCGTGCTGTATTCTGTAAATTAATCGTTTGAGTTTTAATTTGTTCATTTTTGCAAATTTAATATCTACCACATAATATTGTAGCAGGAATGGTAAAAATATTCATCTTACGATTATCAAATTCAGACTGTGGTGGGGGCGGCTGGGATCGAACCAGCGACCAATCGGTTATGAGCCGACTGCTCTAACCCCTGAGCTACGCCCCCGTGAGACTTATTATAGCGCATCAGAGGTAATTATAGAAGTTTTCCAGCGGCAATTCGCACGGCTTCTGACCAAGAAGTAAAACAATGCGGAGTAGACGCTAGTTCTTCGCTGGTAATTTTATGTCGAACGGCCAGGGCTAGCTCGGCTGCCATATCGCTAGCGTGCGGTCCGACGATTGTTCCGCCTACGACAACTCGCTTCTTATCAACGATCAATTTCACAAAACCTATTCGCTGGTCGGTAATATTGCTGCGTACGGTAGTCGTGAGCGGAACAATTGCTATTTTTGCACTTATTCCTTTCCGCTTACAATCGTATTCACTCATTCCAATTTGAGCTATTTCTGGCTGAGTAAATGCAACTTGTAGGCGTGGGGAATCATTGAATTTAATCTTATTATTATGTAGCAAATTATGAGCTGCAATACGACTCTGCGCTAAAGCTGTGTGAGTTTGGATATTGGCGTCAGTCACATTTCCTGCGGCAAAAATATGCCGGGCGGAAGTTTGCAGGTAAGAATTAACCAAAATGCCATTTTCGGTATATTTTACGCCGGCGTTCTCTAAGCCTAAATCTGTTGCAGGCAATTGTTGGTCGGCAATTAGAATCTCATCAACGCGTACAGATTTCTCTATTCGCCCCTGCAGAAAAGTGACGCGCTTTTGTATAGACGATTTTTGTATAGCGATAATCTTAGTGCGAGCTAAGATTGAAATATTGCGATTTTTTGCGTCATTCGTAATCAAAGTGCTGGTTTCTGGGTCAAATGTTGATAATATTCTGGGCGATTTCTCTGCTACGTAAACTTTTGTTCCTAGGGTGGAGAAGATGTGCGCCAATTCTAGTGCTGTAGATCCCGCGCCAACAATGAACATGGTTTTTGGTGGGCGCTTTAAGCTAAAAATAGTTTTTGGAGTGTGGTAAGAAACGGCGCTTAACCCAGGTATTTCTGGAATTTGCCAATCAGATCCAGTTGCAATGAGAAATTTGCGAGCAGACAAGTGTCTTCGATTGACGGCTATTTCGTTCGGACTCAAGAAATGTGCATTGCCAGCAAAAACACTAATGCCTTGTTTTTCGTAATAATAGCGATTGCCGCCAGCTCCAGTTCTCTTTACAACTTCGTCTTTCCAGGAGAGTAGAGAAGGGTAATTATACCCAACCGAGTTAGTGCGCAACCCAAACTTAGCGGCGTCTTTGGCTGTTTGATAAACGTTAAGAGCGTGAGTTAAGAATCCAGTTGGTACATCTCCCCAGTTTGGTGATTCCCCGCCGAATGTTGATTTTTCTACAACAGCAACTTTTTTTCCGGCACTTGCTAATATGCTGGCTGCGGGTGAGCCGCCAGCGCCGCTACCAATTACGATATAGTCATAGTCAAAAGTTGGTTTTTGCGACATCAAATCTCCTAAATTATGGTTTTATAATTTTTATATAAATAGGCTGCGTCAGGATGTAGAGTTTTCATAATGCGTTGTGCTTGGCGGCGGATATCGGCAGAGGTTATTTCTGGGTGAGTTTCGCACCAATTCATAACGCCCAGAGTGACGGTTTTTGCAATGTCTTGAGCTTGACCTTCTGGCGTACGAACGCTTAGGCAGGTGGCAATTATGGAATTGTGGAGCTTGTCTGGACTGAACTCCTCTGGCGGCCGCTTTCCTTGTTTGATGACGTCAATTTGACCCGGCTTTACCATAGATTGCCTCCATAGCTAATGACGCCAATAACGCGGTCGACGAATAGGAATGCTGCTAAAATCAATAAGCTACCACCGCTGGCGAATTGCAAAAATCTCTTATGATCTTCCCGCCAACGTTGTAAATTAGAGATGCTGCGTCCGCTGCCGATCAAGACGATAAAGATAAATAATGGCAGCGCGGACACGATGACGTAGATCGCTACGCTGATGATTTGCAATAAGGGGTTTGGTAGGGTGATAATAGCCAGACTGGCGGCGATAATTGGCGCGATAATAAATATGATTTCTGCAATAACACTAATTATTCCCAGAGCAAAGCTTTCTACGGAGTTTTTGGTTTTTTTGGTGCGCTTGTTTAAATATTCTGCAAAATTGCGCGGAAGCCATAATGAAGTTCCTGGTTGTCGTCGGAAGTAGAACGCCCAAATTGCGATTCCTAAGCCAAACATCATCCCTGAAGAGACAGCAGCAACGAGTTGCTCTGCGCTGGTGGCGTGGTGGATGAATAGCGATAAGAAATAGGAAATGGAGCTGATAAGTAACAAGGTGATTATTGCGACTCCAAGTACAAAACTGTTGCTCATACGAAAAATTTTTCTCTGGGCGGTTTTTTTGCCAATTGAATGTCCGCTAAGTAACGTTAAAACACTGACGCTAAGCTGAAAACTAGCGTGAATAATCGCTGCAAAAATTATGGTGGCCAGTGATGAGATTGTTACGGGGGTCATTTTTGTGTATGAATCCTTCCCTACCAGTGTACCACAAGCGGAATGAAAAGGTAAATAATGACCGAAAAAGGTATTGCTTTTTTGTCAAATTTATGATAGTATAAAAATAGTTAAATAATTAACACAAAAAAGGAAAAAAATATGGAAATCAATACCAGTGAATTAGCTGAATTTTTAGAAGTAACCCGAAAAAAGGATTTAGCAACGTGGGAGCGTCAGCGTAATTCATGGGAATTGGATAGTTTTGTGTCACGACGATTAGCGGCTTTGGACGGCGTTCAATCTGAAGAGCTTGAACTAATTTAATTCAGTGTCTATAAAAATTCCCCGTCGTATTGACGAGGAAAGATAATTTCTGGTAGCACCGGGTGGACCCGAACCACCGACCTCAGGCTTATGAGTCCTGCGCTCTAACCAGCTGAGCTACGGTGCCACACTGCATTGATTGTAACAGATAGTATAAAATTTGCCAAATACGTTTTAGGTAAATTGTGAGATAATGGATATGTGAGATATATTATCGCAGTCAGTGGTGGGATTGATTCGGTAGTTTTGCTGGATCTGATGTCGCGAACGGAAAAAGATTTGGTGGTCGCTCATTTTGACCACGGAATTCGTGAGGATTCGGCGAGCGATGCTAGATTTGTCGAGGCTTTAGCTGATAGATATAAAATACAATTTGTTTGTCGGCGCGAAAAGCTGGGGGCTGATACCAGTGAAGAATTGGCGCGCCAAAGACGGTATGAATTTTTGCGTGGCGTGGCGACGGATTTTGATGGCGTGATAGTGACAGCGCATCATCGAGATGACATTATTGAAACTGTAGCGATGAATCTTAAACGTGGCTCCAGGTGGCGAGGTCTGGCGGGGATGAGTGATAGTCAAATAGTTAGGCCGATGAATGGTTGGACGAAGCAGAGAATTTATGAATATGCGATTCGCCAGAAATTGGAATGGTGTGAAGATGAGACAAATCAAAGCGACTTGTATCAGAGGAATAAATTTAGGCGCAAGATAAATCGTGAACTTGATGAATATCAGAAACTTGGAGTGTATGAGGCGTGGCGAAAACAGAGAGAATTAAGAGGGGAAATTGAGCAGGAGATAGAGAAGTTTGATGGAGAAGTCCTGAGTCGGTATTTTTTGACGATGATCGATGATAATGTCGCACAAGAATTGCTATATTATTACGTTTTACGACATTATGATGTGTCGTTACTGGGTTCTCAATTGGAGCGTATGCTAATTGCTATAAAAACTGGAAAAGCTGGCTCTTGCTGGCAAGTTGGCGGTGGTATTGTGATGAAATTGACGCTAAGAAGTGTTATAATAAAGAGAGTTTGATTAGTATAGGCGAAAGGATTAGTTGAGAATGGCTGTTAAGATGCCTCAAAGAAATGGAAAGAATAGAATAAGTCAAATTTTACGATTTGGATTGTTTTGGGCAATTATAATTTTTGTAGCGTTAATTTTTTACGCAACACTCTTCCCTGCGTCAAATCTTAAAGATGTTGCATTATCTGATGTAGTGCGTCGGGCAAATGACGGTAAAATTGCTCAATTGGAGATTCAAGGAAACGATATTAAGATTACTCCAAAAGATCAATCAAAACCTACCGAGCATTCAGTCAAGGAATCTGGTAGTATTTATGAGCAGGGCTTGAACAAAGACGCTAAGGTTGAGGTGAAGGTTATTCC
>CAUTKJ010000034.1:0-4816 GCA_963539185.1 uncultured Candidatus Saccharibacteria bacterium
GGTATTGATTGCCCTGGTGAAATGGCTACTTTTATGCGCTATATTCAGCCCGACATTGCCATAATTACCTCTGTTGCTCCTGAACATATGGAGTTTTTCAAAAATATGGATACGGTAGCTCATGAGGAATTGTCCATTAGCCAAGTCGCTAAAAAAACCATCTTCAACCTTCACGATATCGATAAAAAATATCACAATCTCATAGTTGGAAATCGCGTAAGTTACGGCGACGAATCTGCCGACGTTTTCCTGGAAATTAAAAAGACTACAGACACTGGTTGTATTGTCAATCTGAAACACTCCGAGGGAACTTCTCAGGACATCAATATTTCTGTATTAGGTAAACATAATATTCGCTCAATCACTGGCGCAGCGGCGGCGGGGTTAGCTTGTGATATGACTATTGAAGAAGTTGCGGTGGCTTTAACAAAAATCAGACCAGTTTCAGGAAGAATGAATATTTTACGCGGCATACGCGGCTGTACGTTACTGGACGACACTTACAACGCCAGTCCTATTGCCATGGAAAATTCGCTAAAAACGCTCTATTCCATCTCTGCCGATCACAAAATTGCCGTATTGGGCGATATGAATGAACTGGGCAAAACATCTGAATCGGAGCATAAAAAAATCGGTAAAATCTGCGATCCTAAACAGTTAGAATTGCTCATCACTGTCGGTAAAATGGCTAAGAAACACCTCGCGCCAATTGCTGAAAAAAATGGCTGTAAAGTAATTTCTTTTGACACGGCGCTTGAAGCTAGAGAGTTCCTGAAAAATAGCGATATTAAAGATACGACAATTCTATTCAAAGGCTCGCAGGGCGGCATTTACCTTGAAGACGCCGTGAAAGAATTACTACTCGACCCAAGCAATGCAGAAAAATTAGTTCGTCAATCACAAAGCTGGAAACAGATTAAAGCGAAATTTTACGACTCTTTTTCTCAATCTCAGAAATAATTTCCTGAACAACCTTCTTGTCATTCCATGGAATTCGCTTGCCATTCACAATTCGGTACTGCTCATGACCCATGCCCGTAATCAGAATAGTATCACCACGAACAGCCGACTTCAGAGCCTGGTAAATCGCCTGTTTTCGATCAGCAATTTCCGTCATTTTATGAGCCTTTTTCGTTTGCTCAATTCCCTGACGAATCATTGCCCGAATTTCATCTGGATTTTCGTTATAGCTTTCCTCGTCAGTTAGGAAAATCCTATCTGCCAAATTAGCCGCCAGTTCGCCCATAATCGGTCGCTTTGTCTTATCTCTATCGCCGCACGCACCAAACACCAAAGTTAATCGCCCCTTGGTAATTTTATGAGTGGTTTTTAGCAATTTTTCCAGCGCGTCTGGCGTGTGAGCATAATCCACAATAATATCAATTCCAAGCTTATTTTCTACTCGCTCGAACCTTCCAGGAATCGCCTCCAAGTTGGCTACGCCCTCTTGGATATCTTCCAACTTTATCCCCAACAAATATGCCAACGACACCGCAGCCGACATATTCATCACGTTAAATTCGCCAGGCAAATTAGTCGCCAGCTCCAAATGAGTTTGATGGTCAATCAGTAAACTCGCCTCTGTTCCCTTTTTATACAACTTAACGTGCGTCAAGTGAGCTTCGGCTTCCGGATTCGTCCCGTAAGTCATTTTCTCGCCAGAAGCCGTAAACTTATCAAAATATTCAAACCACTCGTCATCACGATTCAGCACGATATATTTCGGCTTCTTCTCAAACAACTTAGCCTTAGCTGCCGCGTAAGCTTCCATCGTTTTATGATAATCCAAATGGTCTTGAGTCAAATTAGTCATCACCGCCGCCTCAATTGGCACGCCGTCAAACTTGTGTTGCGATAAAGCGTGACTTGTTGCCTCTAAAATCACATATTCCACGCCTTCACGCTGAGCTGTCTGGAAAAAGCTGAATAACCTCGCTACAGTCGGCACCGTCGCATTCAAATCGTTTATCTTCTCTTTTCCGTCAATTTCAATCACCGCCGTCGTAAATAATGCAGTCTTAAAGCCAGCTTCTTTCAAGATTTCATTGATATAACAAGCGGTCGTAGTTTTCCCGTTCGTCCCTGTTACTGCAATAATTCTCAGGCCACGAGCTGGATTGCCGTATCTTAGGCTAATCATCTTCGTGCGCGCAACTCTATAGGCGTTTTCGGTTTTTTCCAAAGCTCCTTGAGGTAGCGTTTTTCTAGCAATTTTTACCAACTCGTTTTTCATAATACCCATTTTACCACTTATATTTGCTATAATAAAAACAAATGAGGATTTTGGGAATTGAATCCAGTTGTGACGAAACAGCGGCGTCAATAGTTGAAGATGGCGAACGCTTGCTTTCAAATGTCGTCAATTCACAAATTGATATTCACGCAGAATACGGCGGAGTTATTCCAGAAATTGCCGCTCGCAGCCACTTGGAAGTTGTAAATCCCGTCATTAAAAAAGCTTTATCTGACGCAAATTGCACCTGGGATGATATTGATGCCATCGCTGTTACTTACGCGCCGGGGCTTATTGGCTCACTATTAATCGGCACTCTCGCCGCTAGAACTCTCGCTATCATTCACAATAAGCCGCTCTTTAAGATTCATCACGTAGAAGCTCACGTGTACGCCAATTTTATCAATAAGCAGGCCGACAATTTATCTCTAACATTGCCGAAACAACAGCCGTCATTCCCTATGCTTTCGTTGATCGTTTCAGGCGGGCATTCACAACTTGTCCTATTTAAAAATCACGGTGATTATCAGCTTATCGGACAGACCCAAGACGACGCGGTTGGTGAAGCGTTTGATAAAGTTGCTAAAATCATCGGCTTGCCATATCCTGGTGGCCCAGCCATTGCTAAAGTCGCTGAGCTTGGCGACCCACACGCGTTTCACTTGCCTATCGCCAAACTATCCGGTGAATACGATTTTTCCTTCTCTGGGCTTAAGACAGCCGTTTTGAGAGCCGTTCAGCACGAAGTCGGTAAAGACTTCACTTTTCCCTCTCATGAGCTTCCAGCGCTCGTAGATGACGAATTACGACGTAATATGGCAGCGAGTTTCCAGTATACAGCCATAAAAACTCTCGTAAATAAAACCAAGAAGGCGTTTGACAATTTCCAGCCAGCTTCCGTTGTAATCGCTGGCGGAGTCGCAGCTAATCAAGAATTGCGCCGTCAATTACGCGAAGCTTTGCCAATTGACATCGAATACGCCCCTATTCAACTCTGTACAGATAACGCCGCAATGATTGCTACTCTCGGTTATTTCAGATCTCAAATTGACGAACCAACAGATCCATACGATCTGGAAGTTCAGCCAAGCTTATCAATGACAGCAATATAACGTTGTGAGGATTACAACATGAATCAACATTTTCTACAATCATCAGCCTGGGAAAAATTTCAACAATCGCTCGGTCGAAAAGTCTTTCACAACAGAGGTGAAGGATGGGAATATTTCGCAATATTAGAGCACGGCACAGGCAATTCTCGCTTATATTGCCCCTTCGGTCCAACCGCTATTAACGAAGAAGCATTACGATTAGCACTAAAAGACCTCGTTAGTCTGGGTAAAAAACTTGGCGTAACTTTCCTTAGAGTCGGACCAATTAAACCCACCTTTTCTAAGGTGTTATCTGATGAGAATTGGAAGAAAGCCACTTATGTCCATTTGCAGCCAGAACATACACATGTTATCAATCTCCAGCAACCAGAGGAAGAGATTATAGCAAGCATGGCGCAACCCGTAAGGAATTGTTATAGGAATTATCACAAAAAAGGTGTAACGGTTCATCAATCTCAAAACCCGGACGATATTAAATATTTCCTAGAATTGATACACGAAGTTGCCAAACGAACTGGCATGTCGCCACACCCAGATTCATATTTTTATAAACAAGCTGGTTCCCTGCTACCATCAAAAGACGCTTCATTTTGGTACGCGACATACGACAATAAAGTAATTGCTACTGCCCTATTTTTCGACTCAAAAACAACTCGAATTTACGCGCATGCAGCAGCGAATTCTACACCAGAATATCGCAAACTTAACGCTGGAACTGCCCTGCTCACCGAAGCGATAATCGATGCAAAACATCGTCAAATTGAGAAAGTCGATTTATACGGAATTGCGCCTGAAAACGCACCAAAAAATCACCCGTGGGCTGGCTTTACGAAGTTTAAGCGATCGTTCGGCGGCGAAGATATCTATTCCGGGTCAACCTGGGAACTTCCCTTAAAGCCACTTAAATATTGGCTATATCGAGCGTATCAAACGATCAGAAAATAACCTTATTTCATCCATCACACCACATAAATTTGTGGTATAATTAAGATGTAATATAAACATGTGGAGAAATTAGAGGATTACGTAAATAAGGGCTTTTGCACGTGAAAAGCTACTTTGTTTTCTTTTGTCTTTTTTCACATGAAAAAACCATGGAATAACTTATGCAGCTAGCTAAACAATACATACCAAACGATTACGAGCCAAACATTTACGCCCTCTGGGAAACTAGTGAGGCTTTAGAACCAACAGGGGTAGGCAAGCCATATTCAATCATTATGCCGCCACCTAACGCGAACGGTAATCTGCACATCGGGCACGCACTCGATATGAATTTGAAGGATATCCTGATTCGTTATCACCGAATGAAGGGAGACGACGCTGTATTTATTCCAGGCGCCGACCACGCTGGATTTGAAACTTGGGTTGTATATGAAAGGGAATTGACGAAGCAAGGGAAGAGTCGCTTCGATTTTTCACGTGACCAATTGTATAGTCAAGTTTGGAATTTTGTACAAGAAAAACGCGG
>CAUTKJ010000035.1:0-4648 GCA_963539185.1 uncultured Candidatus Saccharibacteria bacterium
GTATTGAAGCCAGCGTTGTCGCGAGGCGAGGTGCGATTGATTGGCGCGACGACGTTTGATGAATATCGAAAACATATCGAAAAAGATGCTGCGTTGTCACGGCGCTTCCAGTCGGTGACGGTTAATGAGCCGTCGCCAGAAGAGGCGGTGGAAATGATGCGAGGTTTGAGAGGAAAATTAGCTAAGCATCATCAAGTTCAGATTCCTGACGAAATGCTGACTGAGGCGGTGGATTTGAGTCGGCGTTACGTGACGGAGCGATTTTTGCCAGATAAAGCGATTGACGTGATTGACGAGGCGGCGAGTTTATTGAAGTCTAGCTCGCCAATAAAATTGTCGCGTAAGGATAAGTTGGCTCGCCAAATTAAGCGATTGGCTGGAAAAATTGACGCCGCGGTCGAGGCTGAGGATTATGAGAAAGCCGCAGAATTTAAGATGCAAATGAGACAATTGGAATTGCAAGCCGAAGTGCTGAAAGATGAAGCCAGTGATAAGCTGGTGTTGACTGATGAATATTTGCGTCAAGCGGTTTCGGCAATGACGAATATTCCGATCGACAGATTATCGTTAAATCAGATGAAGGATTTGATTCGCTTGGAAAAACGACTGAGCCAGAGCGTTCTTGGTCAGAATGAAGCAATTGAGCAACTGGCGCGCGCGATTCGCCGCAATAAAGCTGGACTAAATCGTCAGAGTGGACCGCTTGGGTCGTTTATCTTTCTGGGTCCGACTGGAGTTGGTAAGACGGAATTGGCGCGAGTTCTGGCGCGGGAAGTTTTTGGCGGCGATGATAGCTTGATTAAAATTGACATGAGCGAGTTTTCTGAGCGCCACACGGCTAGTCGGCTTGTCGGTGCGCCGGCTGGTTATGTTGGCTATGAGGATGGCGGGAAATTGACAGATAAAGTTCGTCGTCGACCGTATAGCGTGGTGTTGTTTGATGAAATTGAAAAAGCGCATCCTGATGTTCTGAATCTGCTTTTGCAGATTTTGGAGGACGGCAAGTTGAGCGATTCTCACGGGCGAACGGTGAGTTTTCGGCAGACGATTGTCATCTTGACGAGTAACGTCGGCGCCGAACAAATGATTCAGGATTCGGAGCTGGGATTTGGCGCGTCTGGGCAGAAAAAGTCGGCTAGTGAAAATCGTCACGAGAAAAATTCGCGTGCCGCTCTGCGTGAGCTTGAGGAATTTTTACGTCCAGAATTGATTGGCCGATTTGATAACATGATTACATTTAAGCCGCTGTCTCGTTCGGTAGTGCGAAAGATTTTTGACAATCTCACATCTGACTTAATCAAGGCTGTCGCTCAACATGGAATGACGCTTGATATTACTTCTTCGGCGAAGCGTTGGTTGATCGATCGGGGATTTGACGAGCAGCGCGGCGTGCGAGTTTTGAGGCGAACAATTCAGTCGGAGTTGGCGGATCCGCTGAGTGATGTTTTATTGTCCAATAAAGCAAAATCTGGCGACACGCTAGAGGCTAAAATTGATAGTAATAAGGTGGTGATTAATGTCAATCATGCGTAAAATATTCAGCGTCCTCACGCCGATAATTGTACTTTCTGCTGCGGTTTTTGTGATGATGAATCGTCAGCAAATTATTGACGAGATTACGCTGTGGCAATATAAACCGAGTGCGGAAATTGTCGCTATTGCTGATCGCGTAAAGATGTCGGATGTTGGCAGGAAAATGTTCTATGTTTCTAATCCGCAAATTAAATCGGCAAATGAATTTAACGAAGATTGCCGCCGCGTAGAAAAAGGAAACGCAATTTTGGGTTGTTATAATCCGTCGTCTAGGGATATTTATATTTATAACGTGACCAATTCTGAGCTTGATGGCGTGAAGGAAGTGACGGCGGCGCATGAGATGTTGCACGCTGCTTGGGAAAGGTTGAGCGCGTCGGAGAAATCTCATTTGAGCGAGCTTTTGGAGCAGGCTTATAATAATGTGAAAAATAAGAAATTGTCCGAGCGGATGGAATATTATGATCGTGCGCAACCTGGAACGAGAGCTAACGAGTTGCATTCGATTTTAGGGACGGAATTTGCCAATTTGGGCGACGAGTTGGAAGAATATTATCAACGGTATTTTACCGATAGATCCGAAGTTGTGAAGTTACACACGCAATATCAAGAAAAATTTGAGTCCAGGGAAAATGAAGCGCAGAAATTGAGCGAGTCGTTGAAGGTTCGAAAGGAAAAGTTAAACAGAGAATTATCGCAATATTCAACTGATTTAGCGGATTATAATGGTCGCGTGGCGGACTTTAATCGACGAGCGGGCGTTAGTGGTGGGTTCTTGTCGCAGAGTGATTTTTATAGTCAACGTCAAGCCTTGAAGGCGGAGCTCTCGGAGTTGAACAAAAGGCGTGCCAATTTGAATTCTGAGATCAATTCTTACAATTCTGATGTCTTGCGGCTTAGAGAATTGGGCGTGCAGATTGATGAATTGAATAAAAGTTTGGATAGTTTGGAGGGGGCGAAATAATGGCGAAAGCTAGAAGTCAATTTGTTTGTCAGCAGTGCGGGGCTAGTTTTTCAAAGTGGGTTGGCAGGTGTGAAAATTGCGGGGAATGGAATTCGCTAGTCGAGCAGGTCGTTTCTTCTGGCGGGTCATCTATTGTCGATAAATCGGCTGGGCGCGGCAAAGCCTTGAAAACGTCTAGCATTCGTGAAGCTGCTTCTGAGTCTGGATTAGAAAGATTAAGCACGGGAATTGACGATTTGGACGCTGTTTTGGGTGGTGGATTTTTGGTTGGTGGCGTTGTGTTGGTGGCGGGTCAGCCAGGAATTGGGAAAAGTACATTGCTCGCGCAAGTTGCGGCACATATCGCCAAGTCAAAATCGGTGTTATATGTAAGCGGTGAGGAATCGGTTTCTCAAGTGAAGCTTCGTGCGGAGCGTTTGGGTGCGGCTGATTCGGAAAAAATGCAGCTCGCCTCCAGTAATAGCGCGGAAGATATTGCGGCGTCAATTCAGCAGGGTGGATATGATCTGGCGATTGTCGATTCGGTTCAGACAATTTCTCTCAGCGAGATTTCTTCCGCTCCAGGGTCGGTTAGTCAGATCACCAACTCGTCAAATGTAATTATTCGTGCCGCCAAAGCTTCGGGCACGGCGGTGATTTTGGTTGGTCACGTTACCAAAGAGGGTTCGATTGCTGGGCCAAAGATATTAGAACATTTGGTGGACGTTGTGCTGAATTTTGAGGGCGATCGATATGGCGGTTTTCGAGTCGTTCGTGCGCAGAAAAATAGATACGGCTCAACTAATGAAGCGGCGATTTTTGAGATGGACGAGCAGGGGCTAAGAATCGTGAAGAATCCGTCGGCGGAACTTCTGGCGGAGCGTCAGAATCTGGATGGGTCAATTGTGCTGGCAACCATGGAAGGTGCACGTCCGCTTTTGGTGGAAATTCAGGCGCTAGTTAATTCGACGAATTTTGGCTATCCTAAGCGCACGGCGAGTGGTTTTGATCTGAATCGATTGAATCTGTTGGTGGCGGTTTTGGAGAAGCGAACCAAGTTAAAATTGGCGGACAAAGATATTTACGTCAATGTGGTCGGCGGGCTGAAATTAAATGATCCAGCTGCTGATTTGGCGGTGGCGATGGCGATTGCTAGCGCTAGTGCTGGGCGAAGTCTGGACGAGGGCGCCGTGGTGTTTGGCGAAATTGGTTTGGGCGGTGAGATTCGCTCGGCGACGAATTGGCAAGCTCGAATTAAGGAGGCGAAGAAGCTGGGCTTCACTTATGCGATTGCGCCGAAAGTTCATAAAGATAAATTTATAAAAGGCGTCAGCGATATGCGACAGGCGCTGATTGACTATTTACAATAGGAAGGGAAAAAATGAAAGATTTTTACGGATTGATAATAATTATAATGTTACTTGGCTTGGCGACTGAAGTCTATTTCTTGGCAAAACCGCGACGAAATTCATCTGTGGGCGCAGCGCCAATTTTGGTCGACACGTCAGTACTCATGGATGGGCGAGTGACTGAGCTAGCGAAGACTGGATTTTTGCTGGGCAAAATTATTGTGCCGAGGAGTGTATTGACGGAATTGCAATTACTAGCCGACGGCGCAGACCACGATAAGCGTGAAAGGGCACGATTCGGTATGGATGTCGTGAAGGAGCTTAAGGATATTTTGAAGTCTTCTTTTGAGCTTTATGACGATAATATTCGCGTGCCGGAAGGTGTGGATTCTCGATTGTTGAAATTGGCGAAGGAGATGGACGCGGCAGTGCTGACGCTTGATTACAATTTGAATAAGGTGGCGCAAGTTGACGGCGTTAAGGTTTTAAATATCAATGAGCTGGCGAAAAGTTTGAGGATGAGTTATTTGCCTGGTGATGAGCTGGATTTGGAGCTGTCGCAGAAGGGGCAAGATTCTCATCAAGCGGTTGGCTATTTGAAAGATGGAACGATGGTGGTTGTTGAGAACGCCAAGCGCTACATTGGGCAAACGAAGAAAATTGAGATTATCCGAAGCTTGCAGACCGACGCTGGAAAAATGATGTTTGCGAAGCTTGTGGTTGAACGGAAAAAACCTGTAAAGCAGAAAGCTAGTGTTCCTAAAAAGCGCACAAATGGTCGCTCAAAAACATCAGCTCAACACGAGGCTGAGCTGATTAATTT
>CAUTKJ010000036.1:0-4627 GCA_963539185.1 uncultured Candidatus Saccharibacteria bacterium
ATAGTAATTATGGATATAACAATTACAAACATACAAGCAAGGCAAATTTTAGATTCGCGTGGAAATCCGACGGTTGAGGCGGACGTGACTTTGAGTGACGGTTCGTTTGGGCGTGCGGCTGTTCCGTCTGGCGCAAGCACTGGCTCTTTCGAGGCTGTTGAGCTTCGGGACGGCGAGCTGGCGTTTGGTGGTAAAGGCGTGCTTCGTGCGGTCGAAAATGTCAATGGTGAAATTGCGCAGGCTTTGAAAGGCTCTAATCCGTTCGACCAGGCCGCAATTGATGAAAAAATGAAGAGTCTGGACGGTACGCCGAATAAGGCGCGTTTGGGTGCGAATGCTATTTTGGCAGTGTCGCTGGCTGTAGCAAAAGCTGCTGCTAAGTCGCGTGGCGTGGAGTTGTATCAATATGTCAATAGCTTGGCTGGAAATCCTGCAATGTGCCTGCCGATGCCGATGATCAACGTGATGAACGGCGGTCAGCATGCGTTGGGTGCGACTGATTTTCAGGAATATATGATTATTCCAACTAGCGCGGCAACTTTTGCAGACGCAGTTCGAATGAGCGCGGAAGTTTTTCACGCGTTGGCAAAAATCCTGAAAGACGAAGGCTATCCTACGACGGTTGGCGATGAGGGCGGCTATGCGCCTCATGTCAGGAATGGCAATATGGAGCCTATTTTGTTGCTATCTCGCGCCATCGAGCAGGCTGGCTATAAATTAGGCGTGGACTTTGGTTTTGCGCTGGATGTTGCGGCGAGCGAGCTTTATAAGGACGGCAAATATAACTTGGCGACTGAACACCGAATTCTGTCGGCTGATGAAATGATTCGCACGTATAAAGCTCTGTTGGAGCGCGTCCCTGTTCTCTCGATTGAGGATGGATTGAACGAAGAAGCTTGGGAAGATTGGGAGAAAATGACGGCTGATTTGGGCAATTTTGCGCAATTGGTTGGCGACGATCTTTTGGTGACGAATGTCGAGCGATTGAAACGCGGAATCGAAGAAAAGGCTGGCAATGCGATCTTAATCAAGCCGAACCAAATTGGCACGTTGACCGAGACAATTCAGGCTGTTTTGATGGCGAAGAATGCTGACTGGAATACGGTGATGAGTCACAGATCTGGCGAGACGGAGGACGTAACGATTTCTCACTTGGCGGTCGGTTTGGGCACGGGTCAAATTAAGACTGGCTCAATGTCGCGGTCAGAGCGAATTGCTAAGTATAACGAGCTGCTGAGAATTGCGGAAAAGCGCCCAGATTTGGAGATTGCACATCCGTTTGTGAAGTAACTCTCACAAAAAGACTTCCCCGTAATTCAGAGGAAGTCTTTTTTATTTGGCGATTTTTTTGACAATTATTCGAGGACTATCTTCTTAAAAACTCAATTTCCCCGCCCTCATTGATTCGGACAATTTGCGACGGTTGAGTGTTGGCGACTTCTCCAGAATCGACATAAATCGGCACTAATTCGTGGAAGTAATTTATCGCTTCGGTGATGTTTTTTGCCGGTTCTTCTCCCGATGGATTTGCACTGGGCGCAACCAAAAGACCGACGGTTCGAATTAATTCTGCCAACGGAGATTCTGGCACGACCCTGAATGCTAATGTTCCGCTGTTTCTCGGGAGATGTGGCAGAAAATTAGGACTCACTTTGGTGACGATTGTCGTTGGTCTATTTTTGGAGATTTCTTGATATTTGCGTTTGATCGACGGCGTGAGATTAGGAATGTCGTCAATATCCGCGACCAAAATAATAACGGGTTCATCCAAGGGGCGCCGCTTAACTTTGTATAATCTCTCGACGGCTTTTTCTGAATTGGCGGCGGCTAATATTCCGTAAATCGTGTCAGTTTTAGCGATTATCAATTGCTCGTTCCGAAGCGCGGAGATTACACTGTTGTCTAAAATATTCTTCACAATCATTTATTTTACCATAAAATAACCCCGAGAAGTCCGGGGCTATTTGCTAAAGTTCTGTAGATTAGTCGACGACTTCAACGCCCATTGAGCGTGCTGATCCGGCGATAACTTTCATTGCGCCTTCGATGTCGATTGCGTTCAATTGATCTTTTTTCGCTTCAGCGATTTCTTGCAATTGTGCGCGAGTAATCTTACCGACCTTGTCTGAATGTGGCTTGCCGCTACCTTTTTGGATTCCAGCTTTTTCACGAATCATATCGTCAACTGGTTGACCAAGTGAGTTCCAAGTAAATGTTCGGTCTTCGTAAACTTGAATGTGAACAATTACGTCCTTACCCATCATGTCTTTTGTAGCGTCATTGAATGGATTAATGAAGTCCATCATGTTTAGTCCCCACTGACCAAGCGTTGATCCCACTGGAGGACCTGCTGTTGCTCGACCGGCTGGAATGCGTAATTTCAAATTACCAATAATTTTCTTTGCCATAGTTCTTCCTTATAGTTTGTAGTGCGTAACTCGAATATTATATCGAAAAATGCTTAAAATTGCAAGCTAAACTTTTTTAACCTGCAAGGCGTCCAACTCGACTGGAGTGTCACGACCAAACATACTGACCATAACCTTCAAAGTACCCTTAGACGCGTCAATTTCGCTCACGGCGCCGTCAAAGCCCTTGAACGGACCGTCGATAATTGAAACAACTTCGCCCTCTGAGAAGTCAATCTGGTGCTTTGGCTCTTCAACGCCCATTCGCTTCTTAATCTTCGCAATTTCTTTTTCAGAAACTGGAGTTGGCGTAGTGTCGGCACCCACAAATCCCGTAACGCCTGGCGTGTTGCGGATAATGTACCAAGTTTCGTCGGTCAATTTCATCTCAACCAAGACATAGCCCTGGAAGATCTTAGCTTCAACAATTTTACGCTTACCGTTGCGAATCTGGATCTGCTTTTCTTTTGGTACGATAACGTCAAAAATCTTATCGGCCATATCGACGCCGTTGATTCGTTGGCGAATTGATTCGGCAACTTTTTCTTCATAGCCAGAATAGGTATGAATTGCATACCATTGCTTACTGTCATCGTATCGTTTTGAACTCATAATCTCTCCTTTACTTCAAAATTTGGTTAAAGCCCCAGTTGAATGCGGCGTCAAGTAATAAAATCAGAACGACAAACACAAAGGTGAAGATAAGCACCGCCGCTGTCATTGCCCAAGTTGCTGAGCGGGTTGGCCAGCGAACTAGCTTCAACTCTTCCCAAGCGCCCTTGAAATATCCAATCAATCCACCTTTTTCGTCAGACTTTTTAGACGCTTTTGTGGTGATTTTTGTTGGTTTATTGATTTTTTTCGCTACAGCTTTTTCTTTTTTTGGCGCGTCGTCAGTAGCCTTGATTCGACGAACCGTAGTTTTGCTGCTTGCCTTGCCTTTCTGTGTCATATTTTCTCCCAATTTAAAAAGTCTGTTTTTTACAGACTGTCAATAGTCATTGTAATTCATCCGAGCCAAAAAAACAAGTTGACCGAATATTATTTGTCATTATTTTTGAACTCTTTTAGCTTGAACCCGAACGTCGAGCCGTGATTTAATCGGCTTTCTACCTCAATTTTACAGCCCAATTTCTTCGCTAACTTAGCGGAAACGTATAGACCTAATCCCGTGCCTTTCGTCTCGCGAGTTCTATAATCTTCTGCGCGGTAAAACTTGTCGAAAATTTTTGCTATGTCGGCTTTGCTGATGCCAATTCCCGTATCGATAACCTTGAAGGTGATTTCGCCAGATTTATTTTTCTTGATTGATAAAGTTATGGAGCCTTTTTGTGTATATCGAATGGCGTTGGTGATGAAGTTTTGGAGAATTTCCTCCAGATATAGACGAGAAACTTTAACCACGCCAAGTCGCCCGCCGATATCCAAATTGAAAGCCAAACCTTTTTCTCCCGCCTGAGGTGAATATTCCGAATTTATCTGAGCCGCCAACTCTGTCACGTCAATTATTTCTGTTTCATCAGCCACACCTCGCTCTGCGCGTGATAATGTACTGAGGTCGTTGATCATTCGCGCTAAGAATAAAATTTGCTTATGAGATTCATCAATGGCTTCGGGAATTTTGCTAGTCATTTTACGCTCGACCAGCAATTTGGCGTTACTTAGCGAACCTTCAGCAATAGCAATTGGCGTGCGCAATTCGTGACTAACTACACTGATAAACTCATCACGCTCTTCCTCGAGGCTCTTCGTCTTCGTAATGTCACGTAAAATAAGCACGTATCCGTCCGGCGTCATTTTATCGCCACCCTGAACTGGCGCAAGCGTAACTTCCAGGCGAATGTAATCATCATCTCCGATTTTCATCAGAACGTCGTCGCGCTGACGAATTGCGGAAGACTTGGTGAGTTCCTTAAAAATGTCAATCGGCTTTTTATCCGTCGTTTCAAGGTTCAGAACTTGACTGATATGTTCGCCGTTAATTCCGCTGTTCGTATCAATTAAATTAAGCGCCGCTGAATTGTATGTATTGATAATTCCGTGTTCGTCCGTACTGAGAATCGCGTCGGTTATATTATTGATAAGTGTGATCATTCTTTGATGTTCACTGAAGCTTTTTTTATGGTTTTTCTTACAATCAGATTTGTCGCTAATTTCCGACAATATTTTATGTAAAACAATAGCTATAACACCTAAAACAACACTCAGAGTGATCAATA
>CAUTKJ010000037.1:0-4212 GCA_963539185.1 uncultured Candidatus Saccharibacteria bacterium
TATTCGCAACCGTCACAAATAGTCAGACTTGCTGGGTCAACTGGTGCCGCAACAGTGCCGTTCGACTTTGCTTGATCATCGGCTGCTTCTTGCGCTGCCTTAAGAGCTGCGTCAATAGCGCTTAATTTTTCTTCCAAAGTCATGTCATCAGTAATAATCTGATTTGCGTTCATTTTCATTTTCCCCTATATTTAGTAGTTACTTAACTAATTTTACGCTAGATATAGTGCTTATGCAATAAAATGCAGCCAATTGCCCGTTGTAGTTTTTTCATCAAGTTCACCAATTGGCGCAACGTATATTTGCGGATTTTGACAACGTGGCATAAAATCAGCCAACTTCTCTTTATAAGCCGCCATTGCCGCCTCTTTCTCAGATTCTGGAAGTTCAGTCACGTTAGTTTTTAAGAAAACTGCTCGTTTTTTATCATCCCAAACCACAAATTCCGCCTTACCGTTTCGAAACGCATTTTCTGAATGGCGCGCAGTCGGCTCTGATATCCAAACTATCGAATCACCCAATCGCGCAAAATGCAGCGGCGTCACCAAAGGAGTTCTATCAACATTCACCGTCGCCAACGCACCAACTTCGACTGTATCTAATATTTTTTTCGCTAATTCGTTCATATCATCAACTCCCATTACTTCGTGGTATTAACTTCGTAACTAGTGTTTGTGCTTTCAAAGAAATTCACCAATTCAAGCGTATCGTTGGCAGCTGCCATCCATTTGGCTGGATTTGGCACGTTATATTCAGGCTCAAAACCTAATTCTTGCAAGCGTCGGTCGGTCATATGCATAACATACTGGTTGACATAATCAGCATTCAATCCCAGAATTCCCTTTGGCAACATGTCCTTATTGTAAGCCTTCTCAAGCTCCACTGCCTGCAGAATCAAGCCACGGATTTCTTCTGCAAATTCCTGTGTTTGCAATTCTGGATTCTCGTCCAAAATTGTCAAAAGCAAATTGATACCAAACGTCAAGTGAAGATTTTCGTCACGAGTAATCCAGTCCAGCAGCGAGCCAACATTGCGCAACAAATTACGCTGACGGAAACTCATGCCGACCATAAAGCCTGAATAGAACCAAATTCCCTCAAGCACGATGTTATATGCCACCAATGAACGAACAAAATCTTTCTTACCTTCCAGAGAATAAATATCCAAATTCGGATCAAGCATCACATCCAAATGCTTATTCTGGAAGTCAGCCTTATCAGCCAATGACTTTTTGCCAAATCCCGCAGCATAAATTTCTTCGCGATCAAACGGAAACGTCTCAATAATGTATTCAAATGTCATGAAGTGATTAGCTTCTTCCCACATCTGTTTTGACAAATATAGTTGAGCTTCCGCCGCGTTCACATATGGATAAATACCGAACGCCAATGACTTATTGATCAATAACTCGTTTGGATTCAAATAACTAATAACCGTTTTCAATGCGTGCTTTTCGTCGTCTGACAGTTTTTCAAAATCTGCCAAATCTTGCACTAATTGAACTTCGTTTGGAAACCACGTGTTAGCCACTGCTTGATTATAAAGATCATATGCCCAAGGGTAACGAATTGGGTGAAGTGACAATCCATCGCGTAATCCTGAACCTAAAATTCCCATCTTAATTTCCTCCTTATTTATTAATTTTCGCAAATCCAAATCCGCGCACTTTACTATTTGTGCGGACTTTTTGTTCTGCAATTTTATCAACTGAAACTGTCGTCTGCTCCGACTGATGACGCGGCTTAACGTGCAGATAATATGTTGTTTTCAAGCCACGCTTCCACGCTTCCGAATAAATCTTCACATATTCATCAATGTCTCGCGTCTCCAAGTACATATTTCGAGAAATCGCCTGATCGACCCACTTCTGAGCCCTAGCCGCCACCTCAATAAACGCATACGGACTGAGTTGGAAACTTGTTTTATAAACATCCTTGATATTCTGAGGAATGCCGTCAATATCTTGAATATCGCCTTGCGCCGCAAAAATTTCATCTTTCAAATTGTCCCACAAACCAAGCTTCTTCAAATCGCGAACTAAATTATGGTTCACTTCCAAAAACTTACCATTCAAAGTTGAACGACTAAAGATCTGTGCGAATTGCGGATCAATTCCAGGAGTCGTTCCCGCCACGTGACCAATGTTAGCCGTCGGCGCAATTGCCATAAGAGTCGCATTTCGCATTCCTTTCTTCACCTTCTTTCGCAAACCATCCCAGTCCAGCCGCGTCTTTTGGTCTATTTTCACCTTCACGCCGCGATCTTTCGACAATTTATCGACCGTATCAATTGGAAGAATTCCCTTGCTCCAGCCGCTACCCGCAAATGTTGGATAACTGCCTAATTCCTTCGCCAAGTCAGCTGACTGATCGATGGCGTGATAGCTAATAAACTCCGTCAATTGATCAACCAAATCGTACGCTTCTTTCGATTCGTAACAATAACCCAATTTTTCCAACACGTCAGAAAGACCCATAATCCCGAGGCCAATCGCTCGAGTTTGCTGATTCGAATGCATCGCTTCTGGAATTGGCGTTTGAGTGATGTCACACAAATTGTCCAATTGTCGCACTGCCGCACGAGCCGCTTCTTTCAATCTATCCCAATCCCAAGTCCTATCCTCACTAAGGAACGCCGACAAATTAATACTCACCAAATTACACGTCGCAATATTATTTTTATCCTGCGGTAATGTAATTTCCGTACACAAGTTACTGAGGTGAATTGTGCCCGTATTGTTATTCAATGCTCGCACGTTAATCGTGTCTTTCCAAGTCAGCCACGGATGAGATGTCGCCTGCAAACTAGTCAAAATGCGCTTAAATTGCTGACGAGCTGGAACTTTATCAAATGTTCGCAATTTCCCAGCTTCCGCCATCTTGATATATTCTTTATATCGCGCCGAAAACGCCTCGCCATATAATTCCGTCAAATCTGGAGTTTCCGCTGGATCAAACAAATACCAATCTTGGTCTTTTTCTACTCGCTTCATGAATTCGTCAGAGATAAATACCGCGGTGTTTGCAAATCTGGTTCTTAGATATGGATCACCAGAGTTTTGACGAAGATCGACAAATTGATCAAAATTCAGATGCCAGTTTTCCATATAAATTGCAGCCGCACCAGCCTTTTTACCCTTACGAGAAACCGCAAAAAGCGCCGTATCAATCATCTTCATAAATGGAATTGGGCCAGTCGATTCAGTATTGGTGGTTTTAACTGGACTACCTGCCGCACGTAACTTTGTAAAGCCAATGCCAATTCCGCCCGTACCTTTAGCAATCCACATTGTGTCGCGAACAGCCTTAGCAATTGACTCCATATCATCATCGACATTAAGCAAGAAGCAGTTGCTAAGTTGTGGGAACGAACCGCCAGCATTAACTCGCGTTGAGCCGCCTGGGACGTACTCCAAATTGCTCATGTGATTATAAAACTCAATCGCCGCAGCTGTTGGGTCAGATTCGTTATAACTAAGCCCCATAGCGATACGCATATGCGTAAACTGAGGTGTTTCAATTGGCGAGCCGTTTTGCTTGCGAAGAGCATAACGATTTTTATTGGTCACCACGCCCAAATATTTACTCAAATCATCACGCGCTGGATCAAGTTCTGCCGCCAGCTTTTTCAAGTCAAATCGACCGTCGGCCATACGCTTATCCAACAATCCTTCTTTCACCGCCGCCTTAACGAACTTCGGGAATTCGCGCGCATGAAGCTTTTTCAATTCTTCCGCCGTTTCATAATCGCCCAAAATCTGCTTATAGACAGTTTTCAGTAATAATCGTGCCGCGATTTTATCATAGTCTGGATCGTCTTTAACATTTTGGAGCACCGTTTGAATAACCGCCTCATCCAATTGTTCGGTCGTAATTCCATCAAATAATGTCAATTGCAATTCAGTCGCAACTTGAACGACCTTAGAGATTTGGTCCGGCAAACCTTCGCACGCCTTTAAAATAGCCGTGTTAATTTTATTAGCATCAAACGGCTCTTTCGTTCCATCGCGTTTGACTACGTTAATTTCTTTCACATACCCTCCTTAATTTCCCCTCTTAAAAACAAACCACCAACACCTCATCTGGTGGCTTATCTTCGTAGCTTGTATTTTTGTTTATTTATGGGCTCGCTATATATATAGCGTACAATAATAACTATAGCCGCTATATCTAGTGTTTTGCAAGCTATTTAGTAAAAATTACAACCTATTT
>CAUTKJ010000038.1:0-4167 GCA_963539185.1 uncultured Candidatus Saccharibacteria bacterium
ACCAGAACATCAGTTTTTGAGCCAATTACGCCATCTCGATGTAAAATATCGCCCAACATCAAACAAATCATCCCCGCAAATAAAACCAGCCCAATCCACCAACTAATCCCGAATGTGCGCGTCTTATTCTTGCTCATGCTTTTATTATACCCCTTCATCCGCAAAAAACGTAAGTGATATAATAGAATGGTGAGAAAAATTAAATTTACCAAACGTTTCTGGATTAAATCAATATCAATCATTTTGCTTTTTTTGGCTGCATTTTGCTTAATTGCGGCGCGCTATAAATATATCGTCTTTAAAAATTCGCAAATCGACGAGATAATTTTTTATTTTGTTAACGGATTAGCTGGTGGCAAATCTGACAATTTATGGTCGGCCGTCCTACAAAATCTTCCGCTAGTTTTCCTATTATTCGGCGCCTTATTAATCCCAATGTTCGACAAATCGATCTCTTTTATCAATCGCATAATCGCCTTCTGCTTGAAAAAAATCAAATCATCACGAAAACTCACCTTGCCGTTTTTGAGATTACGAAATCAAGCAATTTACTCGCTGAGTATGTTTTTAATTGCGATCGTCCTTCTGATTCAAAGTTTCGGCATCCCTAACTATATTTATGCCCTGACCCAATCGACCAAATTATACGAAGAAAATTATGTCAATCCAAAAACTGCCAAGTTAACATTTCCAGAGAAAAAGCGTAATTTGATATACATTTACATGGAGTCAATGGAAAACACTTTGGCGTCAAAGGCTAATGGCGGCAGCTCCGAAACCTCCATCATTCCAGAGCTGGAAGAATTGGCGTTAAAAAATACCTCATTCTCAAACAAAGCATCCGGTGTCGGCGGCGCTTTGCCTGCAACAAACACTGGCTGGACTGTAGCGGGAATGGCTGCGCAATCTGCCGGCGTCCCACTGAAAGAAAACTTGGTTGGCGGACGCGACCATAACGCCCTGGGCGAGTTTAAAAAGTTCTTGCCAGGCGCTTATAGTCTTGGTGAGATTTTAGAAAAACAAGGCTATAATCAAACATTTGTTATGGGCTCTGAAGCAAGTTTTGGCGGGCGCGATAAACTATTAACTCAGCACGGCAATTTCAATATCGAAGATTACAATTACGCCAAAAAACACGGAAAAATCTCCGAAGATTACAAAGTTTGGTGGGGCTATGAAGACAAAAAATTATTCCAATTTGCCCGCGAAGAAGCCTCGCGCTTGGCGGCGTCAGACAAGCCATTCAACTTGCAATTATTAACCGCCGACACACATTTTACCGATGGCTATTTGGACGAAACCTGCGCCAAAACCTTCAGTAATCAATACGACAACGTTCACGCTTGCTCCTCAAAACAAGTTGCTGCATTCGTCAATTGGATTAAATCTCAGCCATTTTACGAAAACACCACAATTATTATTTCTGGCGACCATTTAGGAATGCAAACTTCATACTACGACAAAAAAATTGGCGGAACTAATTATCAGCGAACCATTTACAACACGTTTATAAATCCAGCCATTTCAACCAGCCACTCAAAGAATCGTCAATTCACGACATTCGATATGTATCCGTCAACTTTGGCGGCGCTAGGAGTTAAAATTGACGGCGACCGATTAGGTCTGGGCACAAACTTATTTTCTGGAAAGAAAACCTTGGTCGAACAATACGGCGGAATTGAAAACTTAAATTCAGAACTTTCCAAACGTTCCGCTTATTACGAAAATAAGATTTTCACCAAATCTGGCAATTAGCCATTGTAGCCATTTGGATTATTGCTCTGCCAATTCCAAGCGTCGCGGCAAGCATCTTCAATTGTCAATTCTGCTCGCCAACCTAGCCCTCTCTCCGCCAAGCCTGGGTCTGCATAGCACGCCGCAATGTCACCTGCTCGACGTGGCGTAACTTGGTACGGAACATCACGACCAGACGCCTTCTCAAACGCCTTCACTAATTCCAAAACTGAAGTGCCACGACCGGTGCCGATATTATAGACTTTATATTCGTTCGGTCGACCCAAATTCTCCAGAGCTGCCACGTGAGCCTTTGCCAAATCAACCACGTGAATATAATCACGCACGCCAGTTCCATCTGGAGTGTCATAATCATCGCCAAAAACGCTCAAATACTCTCGCTTACCAACAGCAACTTGCGACACAAAAGGCAGAAGATTATTTGGAGTTCCTGAAGGATCTTCCCCGATGCGACCGCTCGGATGCGCACCAACTGGATTAAAATAGCGAAGAGACGTAAATTGCCAATTTTGATTTGTCGCAGAAATATCGCGAAGCATTTGCTCAATCATCAACTTTGTTTGGCCATATGGATTTGTGGCAGACAACGGCATATCTTCGGTAATTGGCAATCGAGCTGTATCACCATAAACTGTTGCCGAACTGGAAAACACCAATTTCTTCACGTCAAATTCTTGCATCACATCAAGCAAAACCAACGTACTTTCGAGATTATTTTTATAGTAAAGAAGCGCCTTTTCAACCGATTCACCAACCGCCTTCAACCCAGCAAAGTGAATTACAGCATCAATTTTCTCAGTCTTAAACAATTCTGATAGTCGCTGATGATCGCATAAATCAAATTCATGAAACGGTATTGATTGACCGGTGATTTCTTCAACTCGCCTCAGACTCTCGACGGATGAATTTGATAAATTATCGACCACCACTACGTTATGATTTGACGATAATAATTCGATGATAGTGTGACTGCCGATATATCCAGCGCCACCAGTGACAAGAATATTCATACACTTAATATACTACAAAAAGCCTATTTATTTTATTAGCACTCTTGCACTGAGAGTGCTAATTTGTTATGATAGCTACATCAAATTTCACCATTCTGTCTTTTACTGGGGCGCAACAAATTAGGACTAAAAACCAAAAGGAGGATTTTATGCCACCAAACATGAATCAAGAAGAAACAACTAAACCACTCGAAAAATTTGGTACAGATATAACGGCGCTAGCACGCGAAGGTAAACTCGATCCAGTGATCGGTCGAGATGAAGAAATTCGACGCACTATGCAGATTTTAAGTCGCCGCACTAAAAACAATCCCGTTCTCATCGGTGAGCCAGGAGTCGGTAAAACCGCAATTGTTGAGGCGTTGGCGCAGCGAATTGTCAAAGGCAACGTTCCTGCTTCACTAAAGGACAAGCGACTAATTTCCCTGGAAATTTCCAGTCTTCTGGCGGGCGCTAGTTTCCGTGGACAATTTGAAGATCGATTGAAGGCTGTTCTGAAAGAAGTAGAAGATGCGGCCGGTGAGATTATTCTTTTTGTCGATGAAATTCACACCATGGTTGGCGCTGGAAAAAGCGAAGGCAGCATGGACGCGGGTAATATGTTAAAACCAGCGCTGGCTCGCGGAAAATTACACATGATTGGCGCGACAACGCTCGCTGAATATCGTCAATATGTCGAAAAAGACGCCGCCTTAGAACGAAGATTCCAGCCAGTTTACGTTGGCGAACCAAGCTTTGACGACACCGTCGCCATCTTGCGCGGATTGAAGGAAAAATACGAAATTCATCACGGAGTAAAAATCGCTGATGACGCAATCGTAGCAGCCGCCAGATTGTCCACCAGATATTTACCCGACCGATTCTTGCCAGACAAAGCAGTCGACTTGCTTGACGAGGCAACCAGCTCACTCAAAATGCAATTAGAAAGCGTGCCAATTGCGCTGGATCGATTGAACAATAGACGCTTGCAATTGGAAATCGAGGAAGCGGCGTTGAAAAAGGACAAATCCGACCACGCCAATATTCGCAAAGATGAAATCAAGGAGCAAATTGCCGAGATTCGCACCAAAGCCGAAGTGATTGATAAAAAATGGCAACACGAAAAAGACATTTTGCAAACCGTCAACACGACTACCGAAAAAATGGACAATCTGCGCTCACAATTGGAAATTGCTGAACGCGACGCAGACTTAGCCACCGCCAGCCGCATTAAATATGGCGATCTACCGGAGCTGGAGAAAAAATTAGCAAGCGCTCGCGAGGAGCTAGCGGCAATTCCAACTCACGACCGATTACTCCGCGAAGAAGTTACGCCTGATGACATCGCCGGCGTGGTGGCGCGCTGGACCGGAATTCCAGTGGAGCGATTGATGGAAAGCGAATCTAGCAAATTGACCAAATT
>CAUTKJ010000039.1:0-3877 GCA_963539185.1 uncultured Candidatus Saccharibacteria bacterium
GTGTTGTTGATTTTACTTGTTATGTTTGTTGCTAAGCGACTCCGCTTATTCTAATATAGATATAATAAGCATTTTCAAAATGTTTTTGCTTGACGTGCCAATAAACGTTTGGTAACATTGTTAGCATGTCTCGCGCCGAAGCATTAAATTGCTGATATTAAGTGATAAAGGTCGAAGCGCGTGGGGCTGCACATAATAATAAGGAGTGCAAAACACATGCCAATAGCAATCAAATTTGTGCCATCAAGGCGCAAAAAGATCGCGGTGGATGTGGTGCCTGCCGAATGGCAAACATACATAGCACAATAATAAAAAGTAGTGTAGTCGCTCCAACGATAGAATAGGGACGACTATAAACAAATCCCGCTCCAAGGCACCGGAGCGGGATTTTGGTTTGTGTGAAAATGTGTTAATCTTTTATTTCAACGCCAGCTTTTTTCAAGGCTTCCTTGACTGATGATTCAATTGAGCCAGAGCTGTCCATCTCGGTATTTTTCCCGTTTACGTAGAAAGTTGGTGTTGCGGCAACGCCGTGTTTGCGACCGAGAGCCATATCGAAGTCGATTTTATTTTTAACCCTGTTGCTGGCAATATCGGTTTTATATTGATCGATATTAAGCTTCAATTGTTCAGCATAAGATTTGAAAATATTGTCGCGTTCTGTAGTGTTGGCGCTTTTCCAAGCGTCCTGATTTGCATATAGAAGTTCGTTCATCTCCCAGAATTTACCCTGTAAACCAGCAGCTTCAGCTACGGCAGCGGCAGCTCGTGCGTTAGGGTGTGAGCTGGCAATTGGGAAATTGCGGAAAATTAATCGAACGTGATCTTTATATTTTTTAGCTAGCGCTTCGGCTTTTGGCGCAGCGGTGCCACAGCCAGGACATTGGTAGTCGGCGTATTCGATAATCGTTACCTTGGCGTCTTTGCTGCCAATTTCATGATCCGCGATATTACCATTTCTTGATTCTGCACTGATAGCCGTGTTCAGCTGATCGTTGTTGATATCGCTAATGTTTAGTCGATTTTGTGTCGAAATATAAACCATTCCACTAACAATTGCCACTACAATAATTGCGAAAATTATCCAGCTTTTCTTATTCATTTTACCTCCATTTACTCTAGTAAGTATAGCACGGAATGCGGTACAATAAAACTATGACGATTGTGCTAATTTTTGGATATCTGGTTACTTTGGCGGTTTTGTTGATAGTGCTGGGAGTTCAGCCGAAAACGTCTTCGCATAGCCAATTTGAGCTACGGCGGAGAAGTAGTTTGGGCGATGAAAAGGCTAAAATTCTTTTACAACAAAGGGAGTTTTTACGGGATATTATTTCGTTGCAGCGCGCCGTGGCTTCTTTATGTTTGGTAATTTTAAGTGTTATTAGCGTTTATTTGTTCAATTGGGCGGCTGGACTCGTTTTGTCAATTATAATAGCCCTGGAAATCGGAGCTATCGCGCGAATTGGCTTGTGGCAGAAATATTCACAGCAACTTTATGAAAAATACGAACCGCTAATTTTAACGACAATTGAGCGACATCAAGTAATTTTGTCGTTAATCCGTTCGGTATCGCCAGTGGTTGGTGATAGTCGGGTGATTGAATCGAAAGAAGAATTGCTGGAAATGGTGGCTCAATCCAGCGGAGCGATTTCATCTTCTGAGAAAAAGCTTATTACTAACGGGCTGAAGTTCAATGATATGAAGGTCGAGGAAATTATGACGCCGCGAAGCATGATTGAATCGGTGCCTATGAACGAGCTTCTTGGGCCGCTAGTACTTGATGATCTTCATAAAAAGGGGTATAGCAGATTTCCTGTTATTGACGGCGACATTGATCATGTTGTTGGTATGTTGAGAATTCAGGATTTGCTGACAATTGATCGTAAAGCAAAATCTCATCGTGCGGAAACAGCCATGAGTAAAGACGTCTATTATATTCGCGAAAATCAAACTCTACAGCACGCCTTGGCTGCATTTTTGAAAACGCAGCATCACTTGTTTATTGTCGTAAATGAGTTTCGAGAAACAGTTGGTCTACTTAGCCTAGAAGACGTAATTGAAGCGCTATTGGGTCAGAAAATCATTGACGAATATGATGTTTATGGAGATATTCGTAAGGCTGCCACGGCTAATCCGCAGAAAAATAATTTGCCCACAAAAACTCGACGAGATGTTTAATTCTGGGAATTTGCCCAGATTATGCTATAATAACAGATATGAAAAATAGAATTTTGGCGGCAGAAACTTCTAAAAAAGTTGGTGAGAATATTACAGTTGCGGGCTGGGTTCATTCCAGGCGTGATCATGGCGGGTTGATTTTTATTGATTTGCGCGACCACACAGGTTTGGTCCAGTTGGTTATTAACCCTGATAAAAAAGATGCTTTTTCTTTGGCGGAAAGCTTGCGAGATGAGTTTGTGATTCGTGCCTGTGGCGTGGTTGCGGAGCGTGGTGAAGGTCTGAAAAATCCGAATATTGCCAGTGGTGATGTGGAAATTGTTGTGGACAATTTGGAGATTTTGAACCGAGCTGAGACTTTGCCGATTCAACCATTTGCCGAGGATAATCAAGCTGGCGAAGAACTAAGATTCAAGTATCGTTATCTTGATTTGCGTCGTCCAAAAATGCAAAACATGCTTAAAAAGCGCGCTGAAATGTATCGTCGAATCCATGAATATATGGACAATCGAGATTTTATTGAAATTCAAACGCCAATTTTGGCTAACTCAAGTCCTGAGGGTGCGCGTGATTTTCTGATTCCGAGTCGTTTGCAGGAAGGGAAGTTTTACGCCTTGCCACAAGCTCCGCAGCAATTTAAGCAGCTGCTGATGGTTGGTGGCGTGCCGCGTTATTATCAGTTGGCTGCTTGTTTCCGCGACGAAGACCCAAGGGCAGATCGCCTATACGGCGAGTTTTATCAGCTTGATTTGGAGATGAGTTTTGCTGAAAATGGCGAAGAAGTTCGTTCTGAAGTCGAACCTTTAATGAAGCAACTGGCAACTGATTTTGCTGGTAAAAAATTGTTGGATTTGAGTGATTTGGCGGTTGGTGATGGCAGTTCAATTCCGCGAATTTCGTATCGCGACGCCATGGAAACTTACGGTTCTGACAAGCCGGATTTGCGATTTGGTATGGAATTGATAGAACTGACGGACGCGTTCTCGGAGACTGAGTTTGGTGTGTTTAAAAACGCGGAATGCGTTAAGGCTATTTGCGTAAAAAATGGCGCAAGTTTGAGCCGTAAGCAAATTGACAATTTCACCAATATCGCTAAGAGTGAAGGCGCTGGTGGCTTGGCATACATTACGTATCAAGACGGCGAAGCAAAATCTCCAATTGCGAAATTCTTGAGTGATAAGGAATTGGTTGACATTCAACAGAAAACTGGTGCAGTTGATGGCGATGCAGTGTTCTTTGGCGCTGATTCTCGCTCGGTTGTTAACGCGGTATTGGGGCGCTTGCGTAATGAATTTGCCTCGCACTTTAATCTTAAGGACCCATCGGTCGTGGCGTTTGCTTGGATTATTGATTTTCCGTTTTATGAATGGGATGAGCGAAGTAAAAAACTTGATTTTGGTCATAATCCGTTCAGTATGCCAAAGGGTGGCTTGCAAGCTCTGGAGTCTGCTGAAACTGACGCCGAAAAATTATCCATTGTCGCCGATCAGTTTGATATGGTGATGAATGGCTATGAGATTTGCTCTGGCGGTGTTCGCAACCATAATCCAGCGGTGTTATATAAAGTGTTCGGTTTGCTGGGCTTCAGTGAATCCTATGTTGAAGAGAAGTTTGGTGCTATGTTAGGCGCTTTCAAATACGGCGCTCCGCCTCACGCAGGATGTGCTTTTGGTGTTGATCGTATTTTGATGGAATTGAC
>CAUTKJ010000040.1:0-3824 GCA_963539185.1 uncultured Candidatus Saccharibacteria bacterium
TTTCCGCCGCCGTTTTTGCGTGAATATCAACATCGCTATTAAAGTCTTCAATCAACTTCTCGTCGCCCGCCAGCACAGCCGCCAGTCTCAGCTCAAATTGTGAATAATCCGCGCCGACAAAAACTTTGCCGTCACTCGGAACAAATGCCTGACGAATTTTCCTGCCCAGTTCAGTCCGCACCGGAATATTCTGCAAATTCGGATTTGTGCTACTCAGCCGCCCCGTGCTGGTTACATCCTGATTAAACGTGGTGTGAATTCGCCCATCAGCCGCCATCAATTTTGGTAACGCCTCAATGTACGTGCTGATCAATTTGGTCAATTCTCTATATCGTTCAATCAGCTCAATAATCGGATGTTGTCCGCGTAATTTATCCAGCTCTTTCTGACCTGTTGAATATCCAGTTTTTCCTTTTTTTATGCCCGCAGTTGGTAATTGCAATTTGGTAAACAAAACCTCAGAAAGTTGCGCTGGACTAGACGCGTTAAACTCGTATCCAGCCATGGAATACATTTGTTGTTCAATCTCACTAACTTCCGCCGCCAGCTCATCGCCCATCTGTTTTAATAGAGTATCATCCAACTTCATCCCGCGTTTTTCCATCTGAAATAGCGCCCAAATTACTGGAAAATCAAACTCGTAAGCCACACGCGCAATTTGTGAATTGTTCGACATGTAAACTTTTTGTTCACGATAAATTTTATGCAAGCGAGCCAATTGATAAACCGCAGAATTGTCATCAGAAAAATCGCCAGATAGCGCATTCAAACTACGATCACGCTTCAGTGGATCAATCAAAAACGCCGCCTGCTCAACGTCCCAAACCTCATGAAAACGCACCGCCACGCCATGATTATCCAGCGCGTGATATAGCTGCTTAACGTCCGCCGCAATCACAGTTCCCTGCGTCAGTAATTGCCACACAGATTGACTAATTTCATCAATTTTCGCCGCCCACGCTGACTCAGGATTCGAGCTTATGTAAACTACGTCAGGCTCCGACGAATCGATATATATTATGTTTTCCGCCTCAAACATCGGCATGTCAGGCAATTTTTCAATTCGCGGAACATCCAACTTCGGTTCTTCTTTTTTCTCATTTTCCGCCGCTTGCATCGTTCGCGGCAGTCGTCCAATTAGCGAATTAAACTCCAACTTCTGCAGAATTTCCGTTACTCGCGCAAAATCGCAATCATTAACATCCGCCACATCCCAGTCCAGTTCAATCGGCGCGTCCGTCCAAATTTCTGCCACTTGCTTGGTCAAATATGCCGACTCGCGACCATTTTCCAACTTCGTTCGCAAAGCGCCTTTTTGCTCATCCAAATGCTCATAGACTCCGTCCAGCGTTTCATATTCTTGCAATAATTTCACCGCCGTTTTCTCGCCAATTCCCGGCACTCCCGGCAAATTATCACTTGAATCGCCCTTCAAAGCCTTCAAATCTAAGAATTGTTCTGTCCGAATTCCGTATTTTTCTTCAAAATGCTCCGCCGTAAATTCCTCGATATTCCTTAAACCATTTTTCATAGCGTAAACTTTGGTCATCGGTGATATCAATTGCAATGCGTCCAAATCCGACGTTATCAAGCACGTTTCAATTCCGCGAGATTCCGCTTGTCTGGCAAACGCGCCCATAATATCATCCGCCTCGTAATCATCAATTTCATAAAGCGGCCAACCAAACGCATCAAGCAACTCGTGTAAAATCGGAATTTGCTGGTAAAAGTCATCTGGCGCTGGCTTGCGACCAGCTTTATATTCTGGATATAATTCCCGCCGCTTGCGAATATTCGTGCCGCGCTTATCCCAAGCCACCGCCACATAATCCGGCTCCAATTTTTTAATCAGCTCAATTGCCAAACTTACAAATCCATACACACCACCAGTCGGAGTTCCGTCAGCCATCGACAATCCCGGCATAGCATAATAACCTCGGTAAAACACCGACTTTCCATCAATAACCACTAGACGCTTCATACTTCTATTGTAGCATTGTCAGAGAATTGATTATTGACGCCTCAGCAAGTTTTTGTTGTATTCTCCCATAATCATCATAAATCTTCCCAAATATTTCTTTAGCATTGAAAGAATTATTGCCCTGTTTTTTCAGCCATTTGCCGTATCTCTCATAGATTTTTCTAAGTTCTTCCATAGAACTGTAGGAGTCATTATCGTATTTCATCCAACGCCTATGAGACTCCCACTTTTCCCTTTCGAAACTGTAGAGGTGACAGTATTCACTTGTCTTATTTATATCTGTCTTATCGCTCGTTATTATATGCAAGATTTCTACATCACCAAAATTATCAAATCCGACAGAAAATTGATAAATCGATCCCCGTAATATAGAAATAGAAGTAGGCACAAAATCAACTATAGAAAGATCATCTATAAAAACATAATCAAACTCATCTTTATCGTATGGCATCTTATATATCTGATATCGATCTTTCGGATTAGATGACGAAGTGGCAGGATTTTCCCAAATCATCCATACCTGACCATACTGATCAATAACCGGTTCTTTAACAAATCTTTTCCATGCTTTATTACGATCAAAATTTGATTCCAGCTCCTCAACTTGCTCTAATATATTATCCCATTGAACTTTTTTACGATATTCTATAAAACGGCGCCAGATACTAAAATCAGAAAGTGGATCCTGAGGTAACTTTTCAGCACATCCATGAACTGTTTCCATAATACTTATCACAAACATACTCTCTATTTGGAAGAATGTCAACAAATTGTTAAAATTAGTACATGACACAACCATACCCGCCACCCACCTTGTCCGCCCTGATAGCATATTATGCTACTGACCAGTATCGCAAAGAGCCCAAGCCGGCCACATTATAATGCTATAACGAAGATATCGCGCGAGCTACTAAAAGACAGTGCGGGCCGATAAATCACGGGGGGGTAAAAGTATGTTTGAAGGCAAGACATTTGAATACGATCCGGGTTATGATCCGGAACGGCTTGACGGTGGTGGCGATAACACCGAATCTACACCAGAGCGCAACCGCGAAGTGACACCGCTCATCATTAACGTTAATTGCCCAGAATATAGCGTCACGTCCGAAAATCCATATCGCTACGATGCCAACCCACCCCGCCCGCTTGATACCATAGCCGCTACAATTGAAGCACCAATTCGCCAACATTTTATGGGTCGGAATATACTGCTGCGCGGTATCCAGTCGGCACACTTTGGCGTAAGCGATCGCCAGCAACTCATCAAGGAAATAGTCGCCAGAGGAGGCGATAGCTTCACGGTGCAATCTGCTGACCCAACCTATGACATGCATGCTCGACGATGCGACAACTATAGCGGCGAGGAAATTTTCGCCCTGCTACAGGCGTTTCATACTTACAAACCCAAGTGCGATGAGCTACCGCTCGCTCCTGTTGATATCTGGCAGGTGTTCGACGGCGAGAGTTACGAAGAAATCGAGTATCTCCATCCCCGGCACAAGATACCTACGCGCGACCGCTATAAACTGCGGCCCGGCTTCAGCCCTCAGGATGCCCTGCTGGCGATCGTCGTGGTAAATTAACCATTCTAACCGGGGCCGACTGTTTCATATCAAAGTCAAGAGCTCCAGAACAAACTACTCGCAGGAATCAACACAACCAACCGGCAGCCACACCTGTTTGCCACCCAGCTGAAGAGCTGTTACAATAATCCCCATGAGTACAAGCGAGCATAGCTGCAAAATTATCGCCCTTGTCGGTCTGGCCGGTAGCGGCAAAAGTTCGGCGGTCGAATATTTGACAGAAAAAGGATTTCCAAAAATTTACTTCGGTGGCGTTATTT
>CAUTKJ010000041.1:0-3720 GCA_963539185.1 uncultured Candidatus Saccharibacteria bacterium
CGCTTCCGACTATGGATCCCGCGTTGTTAAAAGATCCGCAAGGTAAGAAAATTGGAGATAAAGACAGCAGTTATCGCTACGAATCTTCAAATTGCAATGACGGAAAATGTAAGTCATACAAACTCATTGCGACGCTTGTCAATGAAGACGACTACATAAAAGAAAGTCGCCACAAATAATTATCTAATCACCACAAACAGGGCGACCATTCTTGAAGTCTTCAATAGCATTGTTGATTATAGCAATTTGCTTTCGCGGATTTGCCACAAAATGGAATATATATGTCGTTTCTTCACCTTCGGTACTGAGGCGAATCGTACCGTAATTGAAAAGAGTCTGAATAATGCCTGATTGACGGAAGCTTGCATCTTCAATACTACCTAAACTCACCGTCTGTTCATGCCGATAAAATAAACTACCCTGAATTTCCTGAATCACACTTTCATTCGTCATGTAAAAATGGTTCTGCAAATATATCCACAAGGATACCGCACCACCAAGCGATACCAGTCCAATAAGCAACATTGCCACACCAAATACATCAGTTAGCGAAGGCATAGGCGAAATAATTGCGTCACGAACAATTGACGGATAAAACACCATGATCATTACTACCAAGAAAACTGAGATGCTCGTCGGAATCAGCATACCAATTGGATGACGTTTAATGTCTAAAATTATATATTCTCCTTCTCTCTATTTTAGGTTTGGATATTGCTGAACTGATTTTTCATGCTTTTGCTTTAGGCTGTCACTAATAGTAAACGGCTTCCGGTCAATATCTCGCGCAACATGTACAACTTGCGGCTCATTGGCATATTGACTACGTAATCGTGGGTCAAAATTCTCCCCATCAATAATTTCCGGCCTTGCCGTCACATAGGAATTTGTCTGCGCCACAACCGGAGCTGGACGACCAGTCTGTGGTGGATGGTGGTACAGTGGTTGACCATCAGCATCATACGCAACAGGCTGCGTTAAATCTTCTGACGAGGATGTTTGTGGATTCATACCCACATTATAACATGATACGCCTCAAGGTATGCTTGTTTTTTACCGCCAGCACCCAGCTAGACTTGCCGGTTCTAACTAAACCACAAAAAACCAAGGAACGCGATAACTATTTCTCCAGATGTCGCTTTGCCTTAATTGTCACTCGACGGCCACGCGGCGTACGCTCAATAAACCCAATTTGCAGTAAATATGGCTCATAAAAATCCTCAATTGTCGTCGCCTCGTCGCCAGTTAACGCCGCAATTGTTGTTAATCCAACAGGATTATCGCCATAATTTTCAAGAATCGATTGTAATAAATTACGATCAGCCGGATCCAAGCCCAATTCATCCACTTCCAGCATTTCCAAAGCGTTAGTTGTAGTTTTTACATCAATTATTCCATCGCCATTAACGTCGGCGTAATCACGAACTCGCTTAAGAAGTCTATTGGCAATACGTGGCGTCAAGCGCGCTCGCGTCGACAATAGATCCGCCGCTTCACTTCGAATTGACGACTCCAAAATCTTCGCACTACGCGTCACAATTTTCGCAATATCCTCTGGCGTGTAAAATTCCAAGCGGTAAATATGCCCAAACCTATCACGCAAAGGCGCCGCCAAACTTCCGGTTCGCGTCGTCGCACCAATCACTGTAAATCGCGGCAAATCCAATCGAATTGATCGCGCTGCCGGACCCTTACCGATCACAATATCCAGCTTAAAATCTTCCATTGCGGAGTACAAAATTTCCTCCACTGATCGCCCCAACCGATGAATTTCATCGATAAACAGAATATCACCGTCCGACAAATTAGTCAGAATTGACGCCAAATCACCCGCTTTTTCAATAGCCGGACCACTAGTAATTCGCAGATTCGTGCCCATTTCATTAGCAATCACCGTCGCCATAGTTGTTTTACCAAGCCCCGGCGGACCATATAATAATACATGATCCAACGGCTCGCCGCGCTTTTTAGCCGCATCAATCGCCAATCGCAAATTACGCTTCAATCTTTCCTGACCAACATACTCAGCAAAACTCTGCGGACGCAGACTCACCTCAATTCGCTGCTCTTCAGAATCATCATCATGCGAACTCGTATCAACTATTCTCTCAATTGCCATACACTAATTATAGCATTTACCGAATAGTGATCATAAAATGCTATACTTGACAAATTATCGTATTCAATTTTACACTATTAAATATACGTTTTTTAATATTATCAAGAGAAGTCAAAACATAATGCCAGATACCTTCAGAGATGTACGAGACATATACAGAAAAATTCCAAATGAAGACACCATTTCAATGTCAGAGGTAGTGCCTTATCTTTTGAGGGAACTAGGCTTAACGCCTTGCGACGAATCTGAAGGAATTGAGTCGACCAGGGTCGCAATTGATGTAGAAAATATTAGCAACACCTTGACTGAGCGGGGATATAGCAATTTAGAGCAAACAAAAGAATACGACCCCAAATCAACAGAAATTGCAAAACACGTAATTGACTTACTAGTAAGATATCCATTTTTATGGTGCGATAGTAGAATCGCATCGGAAGAAGACGTTTCTGACGAAGAGCTAGCTAAAATATTCGAACAACAGTCATGCAATCACTACTTTGATGATCGGCCTGGCTTATATGGGATTACTGATATACAAGGTCAGCTATTGCGCCGTAGTGTTCAGAGCTTTCATGACTACGACAGACTAACAGCCAGCGATATAGAAAATCTCATTAGAGAAGCAAAGCAGACAGTTAAAGAAGAAAACAAGTCGTAATAGATATCAATATCTTAATAAACCCCTACCTCTTCAAAGCTTCGGTAACTCGCTGGGATGTTGGTAAATTTATATCAACATTTTCAAGTGCCTTAGTGGCGTCCGCTAATGTATAGCCCAAAGCCATCAACGCCTCCAAAGCTTCATCGGAAGTGTTCAATTCAGTCTGCACTGGAGTTTCCGCTCGACCATAATGAGTCGGTAAACCAACTTTATCGCTCAAATCGACCACCACTCGCTCGGCAGTTTTTTTGCCGACGCCAGTGGCCTTTTGCACAAAACCGCTGTCAGCATTAGCAATAGCATTGCGCACCTGCTCGGCATCACCCAAGCTTAAGATAGCCAGCGCAGCCTTCGGGCCAACCCCCTGAACCGTGATTAGCATTTCAAACAGTTTTTTCGCCGCCAAACTCGAAAAACCAAACAATTCTTCAGCTTGCTCGCGCACGTGATGATAAGTGTAAAACTTTACCTCTTGATCTAATATCACCGCGTCAAAATCATTAGTCGCCACACTAACTTCATATCCAACGCCATGAACATCAATAACCAGTGAGCCGTTAAACTTCTCAGCAACTTTTCCAAAAACATGTGCAATCATATTTCAATTATACCCGATTCATCGCTGCGTGTGTAATTGCTGCAGCCAAAGCGTCCGCGCAGTCATCCGGCTTCGGAACATCTTTCAAGCCCAAATTAAGTCGCACCATTTCCTGAACTTGCTTTTTATCGGCCTTGCCATAGCCGGTCAAAGTTTGTTTTATTTGTAGCGGCGTATATTCAGCAATCGGCATTCCGGCTTTTCGCCCAGTTAACATCGCTACACCACGAGCCTCCGCTACAGAAATCGCCGTCGTAACATTGCGCGCAAAAAATAACTTTTCAATAGACATAACATCAGGATTTGTTTCGGCAATAATCTCTGTCAGGCTATCAAAAATAT
>CAUTKJ010000042.1:0-3649 GCA_963539185.1 uncultured Candidatus Saccharibacteria bacterium
TTCAAGGACGGTGAAATTGTTGACGCGGTTATTTTTCTGGACAAGGGTCAAATATTGCCGGTGGACAGCAAGTTTTCTTTGGAAAATTACAATCGCATGATTAACGCCGAGACAAAATCTGAGCGTGAAATGTGGCTAAATAAGGTGAAGGCTGACCTTAAGGGGCGAATCGACGAAACTAGTAAATATATTCGTCCGCGCGAAAACACCATGGACTTTGCTTTTATGTTTATTCCTAGCGAATCTTTGTATTACGATCTTCTGATTAACAATGTTGGTCAGGGCGGTTCGAGTCGCGATTTGATTGAATATGCGTTCCGAGATAAGCGGGTTATTATTGTGAGTCCGACGAGTTTTCTCGCGTACCTGCAGACTGTTCTTCAGGGGCTTCGTAGTTTGCAGATTGAAGAGCAGGCCAAAGATATTCAAGTTCGAGTTGGTCAATTGGGCGTTCACATTAAAAAGTTTGACGAGTTGATGACGAAAATGGGCAAGAGTCTTAGTACGACCGTTGGTCATTATAATAATACGTACAAGGAACTAGGGAAGATCGATAAGGACGTCGTGCGAATTTCTGGTGGCGATAATCAAGCTCAGCCGGAGCTGATTGATCGACCAACTCAAGAAGATTGACATAAAAAATACCCCGCCGATTAAGCGGGATATTTTATTGTGAAGTTATAATCTATTCTTCGTCTTTGTTTCGGTAATTGACGAGTAGAAATAGGTTGCCGCCTAATGCTGCGCCGATTAGGGTAGCGGCAATCACTTCCAGGCTAAAGCGTGAATAGCTTTTTTCGCCTTCAGCTGGCAATACTCCGTTGCTACGTAGTTGAGAGTCGGTTTTCTCTGTAACAGCCAAAGAAACTGCTGGGTTCAAAGTTGCGCCTGAGATGTAGATTTCGCGTGGGTAAGTGCGGCCGTTTTTCTCAGTTTGAGCAGTACTTTGCTCTTTTTGGATTTTTGCAATAGCAGTACTTTTAATGTATGAAGAGATTGAGCCAGATACGACAAGACCAATCATCAATGCCAAGCCAATTCCAAAAGCTTGACCAGCTGCTTTGATTTCTTTGCGCTGCAAAACTGCGGCGACGCCAAATACAAATACAGCGGTACCGACTAATTCCATCGCAAAGATGTTCCAAGAGAACGCAGTGAATTGGTCGAAGCTTAGGGCAAATCCGCCGTTTGTTAGTGAGCCAACAAGTACGATAGCTGCCATTGCACCGAGGAATTGTGCGCCCCAGTAAAATGGAACAAGTATGGTCTTTAGCTTACGCATTGTCCATAGACCAAACGTGACAGCTGGGTTTACGTGTGCGCCAGAAATGTTGCCGATAATTGCAACGATGAACATCAACGCAAAACCGACATACATTGATGACAAAATGTCTGATGCGAATAATGCGGCAAGTGTCAAAATGAACGTGCCGATAACTTCCGCAATAACGATGTTAATTAAGTTGTTTGGTAATTTAGAATCTAGTTCGACACGCTTGCTTTTAGCGGTAGATTCAGTAACGACGTACTTGACGGTCGTTTTGGTTTCAGTTTTAGCGGCAGCGGTTTTCTTTCCTGCGGCTTTAACTGGGGCTTTCTTTGAAGTTTTCTTCGTAGCCATATTCCCTCCTTAAAGTAATATCACGACTATTATAACATAATTTGCTATACTGTAGTTATGGGATTATTTGTAAATCAACAGGATCAGCGCAGTGAATTGCAAGAGCGAATTGCGGCGGAATTAAGAGAGAAGGCGAAGGCTTCGAGTTTGCAAGAAAAGGCAACTATGGACGGCGTCGACGACATAAGATATTTGGAAGGCACGAAACAGACGACGACTTTGGCGTGGGCGTGGATTTTAATTGCTATTATGGCTGGTGCGGTGATTGTAATGTTTTTAATGCAAGGACGATAAAATGGTTGATTTAGACGAATTGAGAAGAGAAATAGTTTTGGCGGTTTCACAATCCAAATCTCCGCGTGAGTTTTTACGTGATCGACGACTTAGGGAATTGTATGATCAAATCAAGTCATTGCCGCCAGTTGAGCGTGGTCCGTTCGGCAAGCAGATTAACGAGCTGAAACAAGCTGTTGAACAGGCTATTGCTGCGCGACTGGAAGAGCTGGAAAAAGTTGACTTGAAGCCGATTGACGTTACGGCGCCGATGGATGTAAACTCTCCAAAACCTGAACTTTTGCCGAGCGAACAAGGCACGATTCATCCGCTGAGCGCTGAAATTGAGCGCATTTCTGAGATCTTTAATCGCATGGGATTTGTTACGGAAGAGTCCAGAGAGATTGACGATCAATTCCATATGTTCGAGAGTCTGAATTTTCCAAAAGGTCATCCAGCGCGCGACGATTACGATACGTTTATGACCGAGGAAACTGATTCTAATGGTGATCGTTTGATTGCTCCAGCGCATACGTCGACTATGCAAAATCGTGTGCTAATGAAATATCGCGACAATTTGGAAAAAGGCGAGGCTATTGCCGCTATCGTTCCTGATCGCGTTTTCCGTAACGAAGATTTGGACGCGCGCCACGAGCATACATTTTATCAAGTCGAAGGCGTGTACGTTTCGCGTCAGGTTAATGTTGGCAATTTGATTGCTACATTGCAAGAATTTTTGCAGGAATATTACGGCAAGAAACTTGACGTTCGCGTTAATCCATTTTACTTTCCGTTCACTGAGCCTAGCTTCGAGTTTGCGTTAAGTTGTCCGTTTTGTGAAGGAAAAAATCCTGATTGTAAAGTTTGTTCTGGTGAGGGTTGGATTGAGCTATTGGGCTGCGGAATGATTCATCCGAATGTCCTTCGGGCGGCGCAAATTGACCCGAATGAATATACAGGATTTGCTTTTGGTTGCGGAATCGATCGCTTGGTTATGATGAAGTATGGAATCGAAGATGTCCGTCATTTTGAAAGTGGCAAGTTGGACTTTTTGGAACAATTTTAAGCAATATGAAACTTCGACAGATTAAGGATTTTTTATGCAAGAATCGCCTTCAGGCACTCTGTATTCTTAATGGTGTCGTTTTGGCTGTGGGCTTGGTTGTGGCGATGTTGCTTTCTGATGATAATCGGTGGACGAACTGGAGCTTGAGTAGATTGGGCGAAACCACCTCGAATCGTTTGTCTGCATTTTCGTTCAATTCGGGAGTGTTTTTATCTGGTTTGATTATGGCGACAATTGGGTTTTTTATGAATCGTGGTTATCTTAAACTTGGTCAAATTCGCTCTGCCCGAATATCCGGCTGGATACTTTCACTGTTTGCGATTTGTATGATAGGAGTGGCGCTTTGTCCGAACGATACGATGCACGCGGCGCATTTTGTTTTCTCGCGCAGCATCGTGATATTGATGGTGCTTTTGATGTTTATTTTGCCATCGAGTTTGAGCTATTTAACTCATCGCGAGCGAATATCATCTTTCAGTTTTCCGATTTTTGCGGCAATTATAGCGGCGCAAGGTTACGCGATGGGCAAGTTTTGGTTTGTGATAGTAGAAGTTTTATTGGGGATTTTTGCGACTATGTGGCTAGTTCTGGTTTGCCGTAGAATGGAACTTAAATTGTCCGACCTGAAAACTTCATAAAATGCTATAATTACTTCAAAAGGAGTAATTATGAATCACACAATTTTTGAC
>CAUTKJ010000043.1:0-3600 GCA_963539185.1 uncultured Candidatus Saccharibacteria bacterium
ATGTTCAGATTAGGAAAAGTCGATGACGAAATTCATGCTGGCTATGAAATTCTCCAAAAATATCATAAAACCGTAACTTTTTTTGGATCGGCCAGGATAACTGAAGATAACGAATATTACCAAAAAGCCAAAGATTTAGCATTTCAATTAGCCAAAGAAGGCTACACAATCATCACTGGCGGTGGTGGCGGAATTATGGAAGCAGCAAACCGCGGCGCTATGGAAGCTGGCGGAGAATCAGTCGGATTCAACATTCGCTTGCCGCACGAACAATCATTGAACAGCTACACGACAGATTCGTTCGCATTCACCCACTTCGCGCCACGAAAAATCGTTATGACGCTTCTGGCTGACGCGTACGTTTGTTTCCCTGGCGGATTTGGCACAATGGATGAAATTTGTGAAATTATCACATTAACGCAAACTAAGAAAATGGCGCCAGTGCCAATTGTTCTGTTTGATAAAAAATTCTGGGGCAAATGGGATGATTTTGTGCGCGAAAATATGCTTCCAAATAAGCTAATTTCTGACGGCGATGAAAAAATCTACACAATTACCGAAGATATTCCAGAGGTGGTTAATCTAATTAAAAATCAGCGAACTTGTTGCGACCGATAGTTATTTCTTAGGTTTCGGCTCAATCCAACAAATTCCACCCCGACAAACCACTCGCTCTACGGCTGGATTGTACGTGCGCGGGTGGTTTTTATATCGGCGCGTAATCTCAAATCCCAAACCTCGCTTGCCATACGTTGTTTGCTGCTTTCCCAGAGGCAACTGGCAATGATAGTTATTTATAACGTCAATTGGATTAAAAGAAATCACTTGCCCATCAACATCCAAAAGCACCCACTCAGAAGCCTTGAACGGCGCCCATTTGTCCACTTTCGGCGCAATAGCCATTAATGATTGATAAATTTCTTCTGCCGTAGCGTTTGACGGATCCAGACCTAAAGAGCGAATAATCGAGTGCGCTCTAGCCAATATTTCCGCAATCAATCGCACATCACTATCATCTCTAGTCATCTGCCTGAGCTCGGTTAATGCTCGACGCTTTTTCACGTCACCGCCCAACAATTTTCCCAAATTTTGCGCCATTATAATTCCCTTTCTTGAATTGGCATAGTATGAAGCACCGTGCCAGCATATAAAATTCCAGCCTTTGCTCCAATTTTCATAACCACCGAACTAGCATTCGCGCTGCCCATAATTACAGAGTTTTTCAAATTGCCACTTCGTGCCCATTCGCTCAAAAATCCCGACGCAAACGCATCTCCAGCGCCAGTTCTGTCAATTGACGGTCTGTCGTCGTACATCAGCGCTCGCACGATAGTTTTTCCGTCGCTTGCAATTGAGCCATTTACGCCGTCCGTCACTAAAACAACTGGCACCAATCTCAATCCTCGCCGAACCAAAGTTTCCAAATCCTCGCCAGACACCAATTGCTGCATTTCTTCTTTGTTCAGAGTTAAAACATCGACATCAGGCAATAATCCCAGCAATTTGTCCTTTTGTGCCAATTCTCTCTTCCCAGGATTAAAACAGATTTTCATATCGCGACGTTTGGCTTGCTGGAATAATTTATGAAGCATCGGCATATTTCCCGCCAAAGTTGAAACGTATAGCCAATCCGCATCTTCTTCAGACAAATCAAAATCCGCCTCATGATAATGCGTCGAAGCGCCACGGTATGTCAATATTGTTCGCTCGCCATTTGAAGCCAACAACAGTACCGAATATCCCGTACTGTATTTTGGCGAATATCGCACCAAATGCGTGTCAATATTTTCCTTATCCAAATCCGCAATTACCGCTTGCCCTGCTGGGTCATGACCGATTGCTCCCATAAAACTAGCATAATGACCTTGCCTGGAAAACGTTACCGCGGCGTTCGTAGCGCCACCGCCAGTCGAAAAATGAATCTGGTTTACGTCGGCTTTCGCCCCCAAATCTAGTCGCGCAAAACAATGCTCTGGACTTTCACAAACTGGCGTCAGTGCGTCTGATTGACTTAAAAATACGTCTTGAATCGCTGCACCAACGGTGATGATTTTTGCCATTAAACCACCGCCTTTCGCACGGAATTAAACGCCTTAATCTTCGACTCCACCACTTCCTGTACAGCGGCATAAACTGGCGGCATTAATTTAACGATAGCGTACTCATTTGGATTTTCTCGCAGGGTTTTCTCCAAGGTCGTTCGGAAAACATAGCGCATATCAGAATTGATATTGATTTTAGAAACGCCAATTTTCGCAGCGTCCTCAAAATAATGCAGTGGCGTGCCAGACCCACCGTGCAACGAAATCTGGCAATGAATCGCCTCACGAATGTCAGCCAACAAATCCAAATCCAACACTTTCGGAACTGGATATTTGCCATGCAAATTGCCAATTGCTGCCGCAAAAGTGTCAATTCCAGTCGCCTCGACAAACTCACGCGCACCCTCTGGCGTAGAGAAAGTCTTTTTTATTTCTTCATAATTTATATCTTCCGTATGAACATTTGAGCTACCGCCAAAATAATGCGGTTCAGACTCCACTAGCGCGCCAGTAAACTTGGCGTATTCAACAACTTCACGAGTCTTCGCAATAATTTCCTCATCAGAAGCGTTATGATTTGCCTGAGAAATATCAATATGAACAAACTCATATCCAGCGTCAATCGCTCGCTTACAACCCTCAACTGTCGGACCGTGGTCCAAATTCAAATACATTTCAATTCCGTACTCAGCCTTATAATTGTCCACCAAATCGCGGACGTTCTCTAGACCCATAGCCTTCACTTCGGCATCAGAAACCTCAACCAACACTGGAGATTGAAGCTTTTGTGCCGCGCGTGCCACCGCAATCAACGTCTCTTGATTGTCAATATTAAACGCCCCAACCGCAAAACGCTGCGCCCGTGTCCGCTGCATTAAATGACGCGCCCGCGTCGTGTTTTTCCGAATCTCTGAAATCGATAATCCCATACTGCCCCCTAAAATACTTATGGTAATTATATCAATTACCGCCCGCTATGCCAAGAGAATTGACATTATGTTATTTTGGTGATAACATAAAATAACTTTTGCTCGAGGCTTTCCTAGGGGCAAAAGAGCCCTTTGGTCTTGAGCGTCAGGAGAGGAGAGGACATGAACCCCGTAGTACGAGCAGTTTATTTCATGGGGAACTCGTTTTTGATTATTGTTGCACTGCTATCCGCAGTGTGGTGGGTGATTGTCACCCATCTCTACGTAGCCTACGGACTACCGGCGGCGCTGGCGTTCGCGATGGGGAGCACCATACTCCCCGCCGCGGCCATCGGCATGAAACATCACGACCACCACGACGGGTACGACCACCACGAGGGGTGCAACTCCAGGTGTGACCGTAGGTGACACAAACAACCCGCCAGGACTACCGCTTTGAGGTCTTTAATTAGATCTTGGCAGTAGCTCCTGGCGGGCTTTTCATTGGAGAAAATTGACAACACTACGAACAATTGAATCGACATCCAAACCGTGCTTTTTCCACAATTCAGACATTTTGCCCGACTCTCCAAACGTATCATTAACACCAATTCGCTTCATCTTCACCGGCAAATTCTCACTAAGAACTT
>CAUTKJ010000044.1:0-3413 GCA_963539185.1 uncultured Candidatus Saccharibacteria bacterium
CCCTGAACGTCAATGTCAGTAATTGCCACGCAGTTCTGGTCATGCGCTAATTTCAGCTCAGCCACCGACGTCCCATAAACCGTACCGTGAACAAACTTTGCCTCAATGAATTCATTATTTTGTAACATGTTTTCGGCAGTTTGCGAATCAATAAAATGATAGTCAATTCCATCTTGCTCGGCACATCCGTTATTTGTGCGTGGAGCGCGCGTAGTGTGAGAAACAATATCGCGAAACTCTGGAGACTTCAGTAATTGTTTTTTTATCGTGTCTTTGCCCGCACCAGAAATTCCCGCGAGCAGCGCAATTTTCGTGCTTTTAACCAACTCAATTGTTGATTCAGTTGGCTGATAATTTGTAATAAGATCTTCAATACTTGGCATAATATTTACCTATAATAACTCATCAAGTACAGATTGCCAATTGGGAAATTCAGAACTTCCAAAACGAATAAGCCGACCAGAAAACTCGCCCGCGCCGTTCGCCGTCCGATCGTCAATCAAAATATCGCCTCGACTTAAATTCTTTGCTGACGAAAAAATAACCTTACGGAAGAAAATATTATCCGAACCTTCGCCGCCAAAATACTCTTTCACCCACGCCAACTTATCACCCAAAGCTGTCGGATTTTCCCACGGAGAAGAAGATAAAATATATAAATCGTATTTGTCTTTCAGGGAGTAAACCGCCTCGATAGCTCCAGGCACGGGCTCCATTAAAGAAAAAATTCCTGGAATATTATCGTGCTGACCAGCAAACTCATCAATCAACTCAGGTGATATTTTCGTTAAAGCAGATTTGAAATCCGCCAAAACGCCATCCATATCAATATAAACAATAGGTTTTTCCATAACTAATCCCTTTTTAGCATTACCATAAATGCTTCGCTCGGTATGTCGACTTTACCAAAGCGTTTCATTCGTTTTTTACCACGCGCCTGCTTGGCGAGAAGCTTCTTTTTACGACTAACATCGCCGCCGTAAAGATAGCCCGTAACATCTTTTCGATAAGCACCGATATTTTCCCTGGCAATAAATTTACCGCCAATTGCCGCTTGCAACGAAACCTCAAAACTCTGACGCGGCACGACTTCCTTCAATTTCTTAACAATCTCACGCCCCAAATGCTGTGATTCCGACCGATGACACATTACGCTCAACGAGTCAACCATTTCGCCCGCCACATAAAAATCGACACGCACCAAATCTTCCACTTGATAATCCGCCAACTCATAATTAAACGAACCGTAGCCGCTGGTGATAGATTTCAATTGGTCATAAAAATCCGTCAACAAATTCGCGAGTGGCGCCGCAAATGAAATCAGCGCCCGCTCGTCGATGTAGCTCAGGTTTTTCTGGCGACCGCGCTTACCCACAATCAGCTGAATCACTGCACCGATGTAATCCTGTGGCACAACAATTTCGCCATCAATCCACGGCTCGCGAATCTCTTTTATCTGCGCTGGGTCGGGCAATTCACTAGCAGATTTAATATCCAATTCCTCGCCATTCGTCAGACTAACTTGATAATCAGTACTCGGATTGGTCACAATTAAATCCAAATTATACTCACGCTCCAATCGCTCGCGAATAATGTCCATATGTAGCAATCCCAAAAAACCGATTCGCACACCATAGCCCAGAACCGGCGAATTTTCTGGCTCAAACTGCAGCGCCGAATCGCTCAGGCTCAACTTTTCAATTGCCTCTTTCAGGTCGTTATAGTCTTCATTGGACACCGGGAAAAACCCCGCATAAACAAACGGCTTAACTTCTTTATAGCCTGGAAGTGGCTGGACGGTAACTTCTTTGATCATATCCTCGATAGATATTATACCATTTTTATTATAGAGAAAGATCGTCTTTCGGTATACGGTTTCGCCTTTTGCTAATTGTAGGACATACTCTTTCGCTAACGTCTAGCTCTATTTTTTCGCGAAAACAACTGACGATCCACTATTGCCCATGCCGCCAGCATAGCATAATTAGTAATCTTGCCTGCGTCAATCATACTCTGCACGTCGGCGATCGGCAACCATTGCGAGATAATTTGCTCAGTATTGTCCGGTTTATGTTGATAATCTGCTCCAGCATATTCCCCGTAGACCACGTGGAGCTTGGCGTCAGTACGACGGTTGTCAGGATAGAACCATCCACATTCTCGCAGATTATTCATAGCAATGCCAGACTCTTCAGCCAGCTCTCGCTGCGCTGCCGCCTGAACATCCTCGCCCGCCTCAATTTTACCACCCGGTAGCTGATATAACACCTCATCCACAGGATAAGAATATTCTTGCTGCACAAGGATAGTATCACCACGACGACACACTACAACTACTCCGCCATACCCAAGATAAGTGTAATAGATGTAGTGGATTAATTTACCATCAGGCAACTTTACCGTGTCCTCTACCACAGTGAGTCGCGGATGTTTAAGCAATGTATGCGACGATAGTGCGTGCCATTTACTAAGGATATTTTCTTTTGAAGTCATAGTTCAATTAAGGCTTTTATATTTTTATCCACCATAGCCCAAAACCGACGAATTTTCTGACTCGAACTGTAGTGTCGAATCGCTCAGGTTCAACTTTTCAATTGTCTTAGACATTCACTAGCAATTATACCATTCTTTACAACTAGACAGTTATGTTAAACGCTCATTGCCGTTGTATTGGCAGGGTTTTGCGGCTATGGAATATACGAAGTATGCATATCAACCTGCTTTGAAGGAGATTTTAAAGGATACAAGAACGGCAATTCTCTATTTGGCACAATATCATAAAATCTTTGATATTGCTCGCCCTCGAATTCTTCTTCGTTTCCTTCACAGAAGTGCAGCTGAGGATGTTTCCTTGATATTCCTACTCGTTGCACCAATAGTCCAGCACGGGACCAATATTCCGAAGTTGTGTCAGCTTCCAACCCATATCTAGCCAGAAGTAAAGCAATAACAGGTTTATGTATTTTTGAAGTTTCTCCTGGGTGAAGTCCCAATTCAGGAATTGCTGTTTCAAAAAAGTATGACAATATTGACGTACCCGCCTTATATTCGTCTGGAGCATTCTTAAATAGCATACCCGCAAAACAAGCCTTTCTGCCAACTTCTCTATAGCCAAGACGAGCCATGGGTTTTTCTGGATTATCTCCAAAAACTATTCTCTTCACTCCAGAAGGAGCCGTTACTTCGTTTGCAACAAAGCAAGCTCCATTAGCAAATCTAATCGGTGGCAAGTCGCTCATCTTAATTAAAATATCTCCCCAGTATTACTGTATCACCAACTCGTGCATTTTATTATCTTATCTAATCTGCACTTTTCAATACTAGTATATACTATTTCCACTGCCGTGTCTGGTTGATTTTGTGCTTCTCAAAATACACTTCCGCCAAATTGACGTCAAACCGATTTGCCAATT
>CAUTKJ010000045.1:0-3392 GCA_963539185.1 uncultured Candidatus Saccharibacteria bacterium
TTCTGTGAGGTTTGGCAATGCTTGGCATATCGTGGCGATAGCTGTCGGCATTATGTTAGTTTTGCTTGGTTTGTGGTCGTTGATTGAACACGGGGCAATTGGCTGGCTATTATTTGGTCTGAGTGGTCCGATGATTATGGTGTCAATTTGGTGGGAAAAAGATCTTAAGACGGCAGAAATTAGTAAAAATCCTAAGACAATTGACGATGTGATGGCGGCGGATGTTTTGGGCAAATTGCCGCGCAGACCGACGCCGATTGATATTGCTGAGGCGATTACAGGTACGCGGGCCGGGCAGTTTTTGGCAGTGCGGCTGGGTTTGACGCCGAATTTCTTGCGCAATATTTCCGTCGACGACCCGAATCGAACGGAGCAGATTTGGAAAGCGGCGATTGAAATTTGGCAGAGCACGGAAAGTCCGAAGATTACTAGCGCGGTTTTGGCGGCGGCGATAGTAAAGCAATTGCCACAACACGATTCTTTGTTGGCTAATATGAAGATCGATTTTCATGATATCGAGGAGACTATTCGATGGTACGAGCGAATCAAGGCGCTGATTGATCAATATAAAGAGAAGCCGCTAAATACGGGTGGAATTGCTAGGGATTGGTCTTTTGGTTATACGCCGCTGCTGAGTCGATTTGCTCAGAATATTAGCGTCAGTGTATCTGGCGGCGCGTTTACGACTAAGTTGGCTGCGCACGAGGAGGCACTGGGGCAGATGCTTAAAACTTTTAGTTCTGGCGGGCGGCAGAACATTACGCTGGTTGGTGCTGATGGCGCGGGAAAAAGTACTGTCGTGTCGGCGTTTGCGGAAATGCTGATTGATGGGCATCGAGGTGTTCCTGGTTCTCTGATGTACCAGCAGGTTTTTATGCTGGACGCGTCGTCGTTGATTAGCGTGGCGTCGGGTCGCGGGGAATTGGAAAATCTAGTCACGATGATTTTGAACGAAGCTTTCTTGTCGAAAAACGTGATTTTGTGCTTGGACAATGCGCAATTATTCTTCGAAGAAGGCGTTGGTTCGGTTGACCTGAGCAATGTGTTATTGCCAATCCTGGAGGCGGGCAGACTTAGGACAATTTTAACGATGGACGATCAGCGATTTTTGCAAATCTCCCAGACTAAGCCACAGCTCGCTCACGCTTTGAATACAATTGCAATTCAGCCGTCAAATGAACCCGAAACTATGAAAATTATGCGCGATCAATTGGTTTTATTTGAGGCGCAGCACAAAGTGACATATATGTATCAGGCGCTGGCGGAGGCGTATCGTGTTGGCGATCGTTATGTTCAGGACTTAGTAATGCCAGGTAAGGCGTTGAAAATTTTGGAGGCAGCAGCAAGTTATGCGAGTGGCGGGCTAGTGACCGCGCAATCTGTGGATGACGCGATTGAAAAGACTCTTGGTATAAAAATTTCGGTAGCATCTTTGAGTGACGAGAAGGAAAAATTGTTAAACCTGGAGTCGTTAATTCATCAGCGAATGATCAATCAAACGCGAGCTGTGACGGTTGTTTCTGACGCTATTCGCCGCGCGCGCACAGGTGTTAGGAATCAGAATCGACCGATTGGCGCATTCCTGTTTCTTGGCCCGACTGGTGTTGGTAAAACGGAGCTTTCTAAAGCTTTGGCGGATGTTTATTTTGGCGGTGAAGGCAATATGATTCGCTTGGATTTGAACGAATTTGTCAGGCCGGATGACGTGGCTAGGTTAATTGCGGATGGCGCGCGAGATCCAGGGAGTTTGACTGCTCAAGTTCAGAAGCGACCGTTCTCTGTCGTGCTTTTGGATGAAATTGAAAAGGCTCATCCTCAGGTTTTGACGACACTTCTGCAGCTTTTGGATGAAGGAATACTTCGCGATGAAAATAACCGAGAAATTAGTTTTCGCGATACGATTGTAATTGCGACGTCAAATGCTGGCGCGGATAGAATTCGTGAATATATTGAGCGGGGCTATCAATTGGAGCAGTTCGAGCAGACGTTTATTAACGAGCTGATTAATGCCAATTTATTCCGCCCAGAGTTTTTGAACCGTTTTGATGAAATCGTTTTGTTCCGTCCGCTAGGAAAAGAGGAATTGTTGCAGGTTGTTGATTTGATTTTGGCGGGAGTTAATAAGACTTTGGCACCGCAAAAAATTCAAGTTGCGGTTGATGAAGAAGGTAAGAAATTGTTGGTCGAAGCTGGCTATGATCCAAGATTGGGAGCTCGTCCAATGCGCCGCGTCGTCCAGCGAGCTGTCGAGAATACCGTCGCTAAGCAAATGCTGGCGGGAACTGTCGCGCCCGGTTCGACCACGATTATCACCGCTGATCAGATTCGCCAGATTTTAGGTTCGCAATCTGCGCAAATGTCGCCGGGAGTTCAGAATCCGCCATTGAATAGCTAGTTCAGCCGCTCGACTAGTGTTTTTATGATCATCATAAATAAAAACCCGTCATAATGACGAGCTATTTTGGTACACCCGGCAAGATTCGAACTTGCGACCCCTTGGTTCGAAGCCAAGTACTCTAATCCGCTGAGCTACGGGTGCGTATGAAGTTATTATATCATAGATGACGGCCGAGTAAAATGATATACTATATGCATGGACGTCATGACTAATGTATCACTGAAACAATACACAACTATGAAATTGGGAGGTGAGACTCGCTATATGGCGACGGCGGATTCTGCTGGTGATGTTGTGTCGCTATATCGCAATGCCCGAAAGGAAAATTTGCCGATTTTTGTGTTGGGTGGTGGCAGTAATGTGATTACGCATGATGAGGTTTTTGAGGGGATCGTACTGTTGAATAAGATCAAAGGTTTTGAGGTTATCTCTAAAACCGACGAAACAACTGATGTAAAAATTGGTGCGGGCGAAGTCTGGGATGAGGTTGTTGAGAAGGCTATTGGGCTTGGACTTCAGGGAATTGAGGCTATGTCGGGAATTCCTGGAACTGCTGGAGCTGCGCCGGTCCAGAACGTTGGGGCGTACGGTCAAGAAATTGCTGACACGTTGATTAGTCTGGAGGCTTACGATTCAAAAACCGACACGATTGTAATTATTCCTGCCGATGAATGTAACTTTTCTTATCGAAATAGCATTTTTCGCGACAAGGAAAAAGGGCGATATTGCATTCTGAATATTACTTTGCGACTAAATAAATCAGAGCCGAAACCGCCGTATTATGCCTCTTTACAGAGATATATTGACGAGAATGATATTCGTGAAGTTAACTTGTCAGTGATTCGCGTGGCAGTTCTTAATATTCGTTCGGAAAAATTGCCGGACCCAGCTGAACTACCAAGTGCGGGTTCTTTCTTCAAAAATGCGCTGGTTGAAAAGTGGAAATTGGAAGAATTGCAAAGAGAATATAGCGACATTCCAAATTATGCAATGT
>CAUTKJ010000046.1:0-3390 GCA_963539185.1 uncultured Candidatus Saccharibacteria bacterium
GGTATGTTAATTCTATTAATCTTAACAATTTTGGTGACGATCAGTGATGTTGGAAAGCTCTTCTAAGAAATTAAAAAACCGCAAATGGTGGCTGATTTTGGCGCTCCCAGCTTGGGTTTATGGTGTATTTTTGACGGTGGAAGTTGTTGTTTCATTGGCGGTCGGTGCTTTGATAAAAATCGGTGTGCCACTCAATTCTGTGAATCCAGTTATTTTTAACACGGTGCTTTCGGTTGTTGTATATATTTTGTCACTAATTGTCGTGATTGGTGTGCCGTTTTTGGTTAAGAAACGCCGAACAACTTTGAGCAATTTGGGTGTGAATGACTGGCCAACGTTTTTGGAGATATTTATTTCGCCGTTTGCTTTTGTGGCGTATTTTTTGCTCACTATGATTACGATGAGTATTGCTAGTGGTGTTTTTTCGGTGGATATGCAACAGAAGCAAGCTATACCGTTTAGCCAGAGCATGCTAGCGACTCAATGGCAGTTTATTATGGCGTTTGTCGTTCTGGTGGTATTGGCACCAATTGCGGAGGAACTTTTGTATCGAGGATATCTTTATGGTAAGTTGCGCAATTCTTTCTCGATTTGGCTGTCAATTATCACAACGAGCATAGCGTTTGGCGCGGCGCATCTTTGGGTTGGTCCGGATTCGCCATTGCAATGGGCGGTGGCAGTTGATACATTTACTTTAAGCCTGGTTATGTGCGCAACTAGGGAATATACTGGCGCAATTTGGGTACCGATTATGATGCATATGATGAAAAACGGAATAGCTTTTTATTTCTTGTTTATCAATACGAGTGCAATTAATCAGACGGAATCGTTATTGCCATTTATATTTATGTAAAGGAGAAAAATATGCGAATGACACAACTTTTTACTAGAACTTTGAAGCAGGCGCCAGCTGGTGAGGTTGCACGAAATGCTCAGCTTTTGATTCGTGCTGGCTACGTACATAAAACGATGGCGGGCGTGTATTCGTTTTTGCCGTTGGGTTTGAGAGTTCTTGAGAATATTAAGCAAATTGTTCGCGAGGAAATGGATAAAGTTAATAGCCAGGAATTGGTGATGAGTACTTTGCAGCGAAAGGAATTGTGGCAAGAAACTGGTCGCTGGAGCGATGAATTGGTCGACGTTTGGTTTAAGTCTAAGCTACAAGACGGCACGGACATTGGCTTTGGTTGGACGCACGAGGAGCCGATTGTCGATCTTCTTCGTAATTACTTAAAGAGCTACAAAGATTTGCCGATTAGCGTTTATCAATTCCAGAATAAATTGCGAAACGAACTTCGCGCTAAGAGTGGAATTATGCGTGGTCGTGAATTTGTGATGAAGGATATGTATTCGATTCACGACAGCAAGGAGAGTTTGGACAGTTACTACAATTCAGTTATTGAGGCATATAAGCGTTGTTATGACCGATTTGGAATTGGCGATGAAACGTATGTGACGTTTGCTTCTGGCGGCGCTTTCACGAAGTTTAGTCATGAGTTTCAGACGATTTGCGACGCTGGGGAGGATTATATTTATTTGCATCGTGGCAAAAATATCGCTGTTAATGAGGAAGTTTTGGATGAGGCAATTGAGGAGCTCGGCGTTGATCGTAGTGAGTTGGAAAAGGTGAAAACTGCCGAAGTTGGCAATATCTTTAATTTCGGCACACAGAAATCCGAAGAAATGAAGTTGGTGTTTACTGACGCCGAAGGTAAAGAACAATACGCTTACATGGGAAGTTATGGCATTGGAATTACGCGAGTTATGGGCGTGATTGTTGAGAAGTTTGCTGACGATAAAGGTTTGGTTTGGCCAGAGAATATTGCGCCGTTTAAGGTTCATATTGTTGCAATTGGCAAAAAGGGTCAGGAGCTAGCAGGCAAGTTTTATGACGAGCTGGCTAACAGCGGCGTCGATGCGCTACTTGATGATCGCGACGAGCGCCCAGGCGTAAAATTTGCTGATGCTGAGTTGATGGGATTACCATGGCGTATAACGATCGGTGATCGAGCGATTGACGGTGATGGCTTGTTTGAATTGACGGAACGAGCAACTGGCGAAACGCGAAAAATGGACTATCAGCAATTGATGGATTTTTTCCTTAGTCGGTAAGGCTGATTATATTGACATAATAAATAGCGATTGATATACTCAGATAGACTTAATCAAGACTAATTAAAAACACTATATTTAGTGTAGATCGTAAGACTAATACCACTACATACAGTAGAGGAGGAAATTTTTATGAAAAAAACTTATCAAATTACAGAAGCTGGAAAGGCTGATTTAGAAAAAGAGTTGGCAGAGTTGAAAGGGCGACGTGGCGAGATTGCTGAAAAAATTGCGGCAGCGCGAGACTTTGGCGACTTGAGCGAAAACGCGGAATATGATGCTGCACGCGAAGAGCAGGGCTTGGTAGAAACGCGAATTTTGGAAATTGAAGATATTCTGCAGAACGCCGAAATTATTAAATCCAGCGGCAGCTCAAGTGTTGGTTTAGGCAGTACAGTTGAATTGCAATGCCCAGAAAGAACTGTATCTTACACGGTGGTTGGACCAGTTGAAGCTGATCCGCTGGCTGGACGAATCTCAGATCAGTCGCCAATTGGTAAAGAATTGATTGGTAAGAAAATTGGTGATGAAGTAACGATTAAAACGCCAAAAGCCGAAATTACCTACATTATTAAGTCGATATCTTAAGTCTGGCGGGATTTGCCGCGTATAATGTGCTATAATTATCTCTGTTATGGCTACACTTCAAGATTATCGAAACGAACGACTACGAAAACTGGAAACATTACGTCAATTAGGCGTTGAACCATATCCAGCAAAATCAGAACGAACTCATACTTGTGCTGAAGTTTTATCTAAGTATGATGAGCTAGCTGGTAAGGAAGTTGTTGTTGCGGGCCGTGTAGCGTCTATTCGCAGTTTTGGTAAATTAGCATTTATTAAATTACGCGATCAATCTGGCGACGTGCAGCTTTACTTGCAGCGTGATGACGTGGCGGAATTAGATGCTGCGCGCGGTGTGCTTGGAATGAAACAGCTTAAATTGCTGGACACGGGCGATTTTATCGAGGCGAAGGGCGTAATGATCACCACGCAAACGGGTGAAAAATCCGTTGGTGTACGCGAACTTAGATTGTTGACTAAATCATTAAGACCAATGCCAGAAAAATTAGAGAACAAGGAAGAGCGCTTGCGCCGACGTTATGTTGATATGAACGTCAATCCTGAAGTTCGCGAGCGATTCATTCGCCGAAGTAAGTTTTGGCAAGCAACGCGAGATTATTTGAATAGTCATGGGTTCATCGAGATTAATGTTCCTGTTTTGGAGCACACCACTGGCGGTGCGGACGCGAACCCATTTGTGACGCATATGGATGC
>CAUTKJ010000047.1:0-3322 GCA_963539185.1 uncultured Candidatus Saccharibacteria bacterium
TAACCTTAACGGGGTCAAAATTAAGCGTAGGCAAGAGTATAGTCATAAAGTCCTCGGGCGTAGTTAGGATTTCGGGTGATTTGCTATACACAGACACGAATGATGTGCGCCAATTGCCACAACTAATTATCTACGCGAAGAATATTATTATAGAGCCTTCGGTTGGAGAGGTGAATGCTTGGTTGATTACTCAAAAAGATGGCTATGTCAGTACTTGTGGTGCGGTAATTAACGCCGGAGTTTGGCTGAGTGGAGTTTCTGAATCTTCTTGCGGTAAGCAGCTGAAGGTTAATGGGCCAATTAAAACTGGACGCTTGTTCTTGCGGCGAACATATGGTGGAAAACATGCTTCATCTGCAAAGAATGATCCGAATATGCATCCTGGAACTCCAGCAGAAATCATCAATTTGAGGGCTGACACTTATATTTGGGCTTACAATAATTATCGAAACACTGGCGCGATCAGTACGATGAATGTTCGTGAATTGCCGCCAAGATATTAAAAGTTTGCAAATTAAAACGCTAATGTATATAATTGTTATTAGTTATGAAATTAGCAAAAGGGTTGGGCGAATTCTTCGGACTGGACATCGATACGAATGCGGTGCGGGTGGTTCAATTGTCCCGTACTGGCACGGGATGGAGTTTGTCGCATTACGGTTATACGCCAGTTGATTCTAAGATAACGAGCGGCGACTCTCCAGAGTCTAAGCGACGCTTGGGCGAGGCTATTATGACCGCCGTTGGTCAAGCCGGAATTAAGACGTCCAATGTAGCTGTTGGATTGCCGTCAAATAAGACGTTTTCTACTATTATTGATGTGCCGAAAGTCCCTGAGCAAGAACTAAAGGCGATGATGAAGTATCAAATTGATCAATATATTCCAATGTCTTTGGACGAGGCGGAAGTTGACTGGGTGCTTTTGGGTGAAAGCTTGCATGCGCAAAATCAGTATGAGATTTTACTGACAAGTACAGCGAAGTCTTACGCGGAAGAGCGTCTGGAATTAGTTGAAAATCTTGGTTTCAATGTGATTGCCGAAGAACCGAACGCCATTGCTATGGTTCGTTCCTTGTCGGCTACCGATTCTCAGGATGCGCGTTTGATTATCAATATGGGCGAAAATTCAACAGATTTGGCAGTTGTCTATAACGGGGCGCCGCGACTTATTCGTATGATTCCAACTGGGCTTTCGTCTTTGGTTCGATCGGCGGTTCAGAATCTTAGCGTCCAGGAAGATCAAGCGCGTCAATTTATTTTGAAATTTGGTTTGGCGCCGGATAAATTGGATGGTCAAGTACTAAGGGCGATTGATTCAACTCTCGATAATTTTTCTTCAGAGCTAGTAAAATCTATAAAGTTTTTCCAAACTCGATATCCAAGCGTAGCAGTTTCTGGAATCCTATTATCAGGATTTGGCTCAGCTATTCCACAGCTTGATGGATATGTGATGAATAAAACTGGAGTCCAGTCAATTACCGCAGATCCGTGGCAACGTGTTCAAGTTTCTCAGTCGGATCAACAGCAATTGGCGCCGATTGCTTCAGAATTCGCTATTGCCGTAGGGTTGGCACAAAGGAGTAATATATCATGATTGAGATAAATCTTCTCCCAAACGTTAAGCGCGAGCTATTGAAGACTCGAGCTATGCGCAATCGGGTTATTTCGATATCGTTCTTGGTGGGCGGTGCTTCGATTGCGGCAGTAGTTGTTTTGGCATTGATTTTGGGTAGCCAGATTGCAGCCGAGGCGGTCCAGAACGGAGTTATTAAAGATAGGAACGACAAATTGATGGCGGTCGAGGATCTTAATAAGGTTGTAACGATTCAACATCAATTAACAAAGATCAATGAACAACATTCTGGAAAGAAGATTAATTCAAGGATCTTTGATGTTGTAACTGCGGTTAATCCAGTTGCACCAAATAATGTTAGTTTTTCGGATATAAAAGTTAATCCTGAGTCAAAAACTATTACTCTGGAGGGCAGTGCGGTTAATGGCTATAGTGCGTTAGAGACCTTGAAGAAAACCATCTTAAATACGAAGGTTCAGACTACTGACGGCGATAAAAGTTCCGAGGTTAGCCTGACTAAGGAGATAAAAGATGGCGATACTAGTTTTGGAGAGAACTCGGAAGGTAAAAAAGTGTTGCAATTCTCATTCTCGTTTGAATACGCAGAAGAATTACTAGCGCCTGCAAATAACGGCACAGTTTCCGTATTGACGCCAACTGGTAAGGTTGATGTGACAGATTCACGTCAGGGAATTCCGGATAGCTTGTTTAAGAGTAACTCGAAAAAACAGGAGAAGAAATAATGGCGACCGATAATAAAGAAGTTGCAATACGCAAGCGTCAACAGATTGATTCGTCAAAAAAGACTATGTTTATTTTTGTGGCTTCTGCGGCATTTTTGGCTGGAATTGCGCTTGTTGTAAGTATATTTTTGGTGCAGCAAATTGTATTTCATTCGAAGATTCTTCTGGAGAAGCAAAATACGATTTCTCGTCTAGATAAAAACCTGTCGTCGGTTGACGAGCTAAAGAAGAATATTAGAGTCTTAGATACGAATACTGCGCTTAACTCTATCAAATCGAGTAGTGAGAGTAACGCCCTTCAGACAATATTGGACGCGTTGCCAGATAATGCGAATGCTGACGCTCTTGGTGCTTCATTGAAGAATAAATTTATTGACACGACTACTGGTGTGACTATTCAAAATCTGACAGTTGCCCAATCTGGATCTGATAGCGAAAGCTCTGAGTCAACATCTGAAAATGCCATATCATTTACTATGGAAGTGAGCGGTCCGGCTGAAAAATTGAAAGAATTGTTAACTAAGTTAGAGGCGTCTATTCGAGTCATTGACCTAAAGACCGTGGAGATCCAGCGAAATGAGGATAGATTGAGCTTGGTGGTTCGAGGTGTTGCTTATTACGAGCCAGCACAAACAATACAATTAGAGAATAAGGTGGTTAAGCCATGAAGAAAACAGATATAGCAATGGTAGTATTGATCGCGGGTGTGGGTGTGGCAATCGGCTATATTGTCGCCTCTAATATCTCGTTCTTAAAAGTCCCAGAATCTGGTACAAAAGTACAGACTATTCGAGAAATATCACCTGACGTCGAAAAACCAAACCCAGCGATTTTTAATAATAATGCGATAAATCCAACTGTTGAAATATTCGTAGGTCAAGATGCAGCCAAATAGAGAAGGGGTGTAAATGGCTTTACTGACGGACGACATCCAAGATAAGTTGATCGAGCTGCTCGTAAACGAGGGGCTTATTGAGAAGTCTGTCATTGATGATGCCTTAAAGCG
>CAUTKJ010000048.1:0-3115 GCA_963539185.1 uncultured Candidatus Saccharibacteria bacterium
ATCAAACTCCACGAAGAGCTTTTCGCTAACTTCTCATATTCAGCGGAATCAATTTGCGAGCCAGCCTCGTCTAGTAAATAAACTTTTCCTTTTGTTTTTGGCAATTTCAGATTCGTATTTTTTATTTTGATCGTTAAAAATTCGCCAGGATTTAATTCGATGTTATCAATATTTTCACGAACACCAGAATCACCAACCGTCAATTTACAGCCTGTCGTAATGACGGTTTTTTCGCCAGAATTGATAATTTCAATGAACTGTTCATCAACATTCGACGCAATTTCACTTAGCTTCAGACCTTCACATTTATTCAGCTCTTTTGAAGGTTCAGGTTTAGACTCTGGACTCTTACAATTTGGTCGTGAATACGGCACAATTTCCTGACTGTCAGAACCCTTACTCGACAAAAAATCAGTGGAATTATTTTTCGAATCAATAATATTTTCACCAACAAAACAGCGCCAAACAATTTTCACACTGCCTTTAATTGGCGAGCCCGCAGACTTTGAATTATTTCCCCAGCCGACAGTATCTGCGACCGACCCGTCCGAGCGTAACAACACAACAGATCCATCTCCCTGAGATAAACGTAGATTAGCATCAAACTTTATAGTGTCAGCAAGCGCTTTATTATTCGACAACACCAAAAATCCGTTCGCCAAAATTACTTCATCCTTGAAAATTTTTCCAACGGTTTTAGCGCCAGATCCAGCATAATACTCTATTTTCCAACCAGCCAAATTAACATTCTGATTCGTCGGATTATAAATCTCAACGTATTTTTTATCCTGACTAATCTTTGAAATTAATATCGGAGTATTTTCTTCTATTCTTCCATCTGGATTATCTATTTTTGGTGACTCAGATTCAGGGTTTGGCTCGGGCTTTGAAGACTCATTGGTGGCAGGATTTTCACTTGGACTATTTGTATTCTCCGCTGGAGTCTCGGGATTTTTACTTGATTGAGAAGGTGAATTGCTATCGATCTGTTCCTTATCAACAACTGGATTTTTCACTTCCTCAGTCGATTTAAGACTATTATCAGCAGTCTGAGCGTCATCAACTTTCGACTCTTGAGTAGCACCTGAAACGCCTTCCGCCAAAACCAACGGCGACGGCATTATTAGTGCCACGGCTAGTATCATAAGTAGTGTGTTGCGCAAATACTTCATGCTCGCTCCTTGCTTATGGTTAATCATCTTTAGTTTAGCGTACTTTTTGTCAAATTAAAAATCGCCCCAGAAAAAGGGGCGATTCCTTAAAGCGATGATTTTATTCCGCTGTGATATCCGCGTTCGTATGAACATTCACAACATCATCCAAATCGTCCAGCGCATCAATCATTTTCATCAATTTCTGTGCAGTTTCCATATCGGCAATTTCTATCGGCGTGTTGGCAATGTATCGCAGTTCCGCATCTTTAACCTTCAAGCCTTGTTCAACCAATTTATTCCGTACGCTCGCCAAATCTTTCAACTCCGTATACACGATAATCTCGCCATCTTCCTCGACAGCATCTTCGGCGCCAGCGTCCAAAACTGCCAGCAACAAATCTTCCCCGCTGCCTTCGATAGTAATGACACCTTTGCGCGTAAATTGGAACATCACACTACCAGCATCAGCAATTCGCCCGCCATTTTTAACCAGCGCAGTTTTTACTTCTGGCAATGTTCGATTACGATTATCTGTCGCCGTTTCAATAATAACACCCACGCCGCCAGGACCATAACCTTCGTAAGCAATTTCCTCCAAAGCCGCCGCACTCTTATCTGCAACTCGGTCAATTGCTCGCTGAATGTTTGAGCTAGGCATATTTGCAGCCTTAGCTTTTTCAATTGCCATCGCCAAACTCGAGTTCAGCGCTGGGTCCGTGCCGCCACGTGCTGCAATAGCAATTTGATTACCCAATTTCGTAAAAATCGCGCCGCGCTTAGCGTCAACAATCGCTTTTTGTCGGTGAGTTGTAGCCCATTTACTGTGTCCTGACATAATTTCTCCTAAAGTTATTTGCTATTTCAATCTGTTACTATTATACACTACTCCACAATATTTATCTTAGCGAGGTCTAATTTAGTTTGTTTTTTCATCCAAATCATTGCCAAAATTAGCGCCACATATAAAACCGCACATTGCCACAAATTGATGCTAACTTCCATTTGAGCCCATTCAAATCCAGCCGTCCAATTGGTGACTTGAATCATATAGCCAAGTAGCCACGTCGTCGGAATTGCAATCAACACACCAATTATCGGCACAAAAACCATCACGCCCGACATAAACGTCAGCAGCATCGCTAGCGGCACAAACGGCAAAATCAACATATTCGCAATTAACGCCACATTACTAATAACACCGAAACTCATCATAAGCAGCGGCAATGTCATAATTTGCGCCGACAAAGTTTCAATTAAAATCTGCCGAAACGCGCCCGGTTCTTTATTGCCGAAAAAGTAAGAATGTAGAAGCGGCGCCAACATGATTACGCCCGCAAACGAAGCAAAGCTTAATTGCCAGCCCAAATCACCCCAGCCGAATTGCGGATTTATCAATAGCGTAATTGCCGCCGACACAGGAAGCAGAACCAGCGGATGAATTGTCCGACCATAATACCACGCCGCCAGACTCAGTCCCGCCACCAAACCAGCCCTCGACATACTAGGACTTAATCCAGTCACCGCCATAAAACCAATTATCATAACAGCCGCGCTGAGCATCGCTAAATATTTTGATCGCTTGGCGAATAATCGTCGCGCTAAACGAACTAAAATTGTTAAATTATAGCCGCTCGCCACCACGATATGCGTTAGTCCGGCAATTTTCAAATTGTCACTTAATTCAGCTGGCATAGCACGCCTTAAACCTAGTAAAAATCCCAACCCCAACGCGGACTCTGATTCCGGAACATGCTCACGAACCCGCCCGGCAAACCAATCACGAACTCCCACCGCCACATCACCCGGAACGGGTCTTTCGGCGCTAATAATTTTCGCCCGATATATGCTTGCTGAAAAAGCCCCAAATCCCGCCATCATTTTACCCTTAACTCTCACAATATCACTGCGCTTAATTGAGTTTTTATCTGGCGTCGTCACCCAAATTTGTCCCGGCAATTTTT
>CAUTKJ010000049.1:0-2702 GCA_963539185.1 uncultured Candidatus Saccharibacteria bacterium
CGGGCTATTTTCATGTCTTTTTACAGAAATTATTCCCCACCAAAAAACCGTCCCAGTAAGGACGGTTTTTTAGCACAAATAAGGCTCTCAATGGTTTCCCATTGTCTCGCATAGAGCTGTTCTCGCATAATGTCTGTGCTTGAACTGGTTCTAATTATATATCAAGGTCGTCGAGTTCTGCAAGCTCTTTTCTGGTGTTTTCTGCGTAAGATGATCCATTTTCCACAGTTTCATCTGTTGAGTTATCCACAGAAGCATGATCGTTATAGCTATTACTCTCACGCTCACCAGAAAAACCATCATTGTTAACAATTTTCAAGTTATATCGAGCGTCATTCTTTGCGCCCAAAGCTCGCAGAAGTGTACGCAAACTCTGTGCCGTACTGCCGCGCTTACCAATAACTCGACCCAAATCTGCTGGATTAACTGTCAATGTTAGTAAAACGCCCTTTTCATCAATCGTTCGGTCTACTACGACGTCTTCTGGATGTCCAACCAACGCCTTTACAGTATATTCTACAAACTGCTGATCTATTGTTGACATTCTGCCCCTCCTCCTGGAATTAAACTGTATTTTCATTATACACGAGCGGTTTACGCCGTGCAAACTTTAATTATTTCTCGCCAGATTCTTTATATTTAGCAATTGCAGCACGAGCAGCTTGCTGTTGAGCGACTTGCTTAGATGGACCAATGCCTCGCCCCATCATATTATCGCCAACAAAAACCCCAAGAGTAAAGACCTTATCATGATCTGGACCTTCTTCGCTCAGGACTTTATATACCGGCGTTTGATTGTCAACTCGCTGAGAAATCTCCTGCAAATACGACTTCGGATCACGCCAGCTGCCAGACTCCAAAATTCCGTCCAACTTAACAATTATATGCTTGTGAATAAAATCGCGAGCATCGTCAAAGCCACGTTCCAAATAAATCGCGCCGATTACCGCCTCAAATGCATTAGCTAATATCTGTAAATGCGCTCGCTCTGAGCCGTTTTTCTCTCCCTTTGACATGCGAATCAGCGGACCATAGCCCAACTTATCGCCAGCATCACCAATACTTTCCGTTCGCACCAAAGCTGCCCGCCAAGCAGTCAAAATTCCCTCCGGCTCAGAAAAATGCGTAAACAAATATTCTGTCACCGCCAATTCCAAAACCGCATCACCTAAGAATTCCAAACGCTCATTGTGGTGATGGACGGATTTTCGATGCTCATTCACATAACTACGGTGAGTCAAAGCTGTAATCAGCAAATCCAAATTCGTAAATTCAAAACCTAATTTTTCGTGCGCAAAATCTTGATATGGCGCAGTGTTCATTCCGTTCATTTATAAGTTCTCCTGTCTAATTCGTTTCATCGCCAAAAGAATCAGCTTGCCGATATCTTCATATTCAACTTCATCCAGTGCCTCATGAAAACTAAACCATTTAAGACCATTCATCCACTCTTCCTTTTGGAGTTTCTCATTAGGATCCAACGCCTTAACTAGATAAACTTGCGTTGTCATCAATACCAATTTATCGATTCGACGATAACGAAAATTCACCTTGCCCAGCCAGCCGTGCAGCTCAATTTTCTTTAGTCCAGTCTCCTCACCGATTTCCCTACGAGCTGTCACTTGAGCTGTTTCACCCGGCTCAATGTGCCCTTTCGGAATTGTCCAGCGATCGCGAGCGTCCTGATAAAGCAAAAACTCTGCCTCGCCCTTTTTATTACGACGAAAAATCACGCCACCAGCAGTTGGCTCGCGTACAATTTCCTGAATCAATGGCTTCTTGCTGCCACCAAAATATTTTTTTATCTTATCAAAGTTGCTTGTTCTCACTGTCGGACTCCTCCACGAGAGTACGGAGTGCCGTGCCAAGCACGCCATTCACAAACTTACCCGAGTTATCCGAACCGAACGCTTTCGCTAACTCTACCGCTTCATTAATCACCACTTTCGGCGGAACGGTATCTGCACAATATAGCAATTCATATAAACCAATTCTAAGTACCGCCCGATCAATCCGCGGCAACTGACTAATAGGCCATTCTGGCGCCAATGGCTGCAATTTCTCGTCCAATTGACTCTGCGTCGAAAGTACGCCACTGATCAAATTATCAATAAATTCAATGTCGTCAACCGATGATTTATATTCAGCCAAATTACGCTTTAAAATAGTCTTATAGTCAACATCGCTATCGCCAACCTCTTTGCGAAATTCATGTTCATAAAGTGTTTGCAGTGCGACAATTCGTCCCAAATGACGGTTTGATGCCATTATTAAGCGTCCTGTTCGTAATTATTATTTTGTTGTTTTACCAGTTTCACGCTTGGTTGTTTTTACCTTAACTGGTGAAGTTGCGTTAACACGACGTGCCAATTTTAATACCAAGTGACTGCGACGAAGACCAGTTTTACGTGGGCTACTCTGTTTCTTAGGTTGTGCCATAATTTATTCTCCTCTTTTAGGTTGTCATAAAACTTACGTACCATTATACCTTTTTTATTGGACAATCTCAAGAGCTTGTCTGCAAATTAGATAATGATACTAACTTTTTACAATAATAAAAGGCAGATCGAGGTAGATTATTTCCTAAACCACAATATTCACCAGCTTGCCTGGAACATAAACCATCTTTTTAGGTGGTTTATTGTTCGTGAATTTCTGGACATTTTCGTCAGCTAGGGCTGCCGCTTCAACACCCTGCTTGT
>CAUTKJ010000050.1:0-2686 GCA_963539185.1 uncultured Candidatus Saccharibacteria bacterium
CAGCTTCCCCAGCGACTTGATGAGTGTGTGATTTTACTCCGAGCAAAAGAAAAGCCGTGTTCTTTCGCTAAAAACGACAATCGCCTCGGCAGATATGACTTGGCTTCTTTTCTGAGCGCAACGAGAATCTTGCTACGAATAAGCTGTTGATTTTTGGCCGATTCAACCGATTCTGCTTCATTTATTTCTGCCAATATCTGCGTTCCGACGATTTTTACACTCGAAGGTTTCGCGGTCGTTTGTATCAATAAATGATGACTTTTGCCGATTTGCTGATTTTCTGTGTAAGAAAGTTTTTCTCGGTATTGAGAAACTAATTCGCGTATTTGCTTGCGGGAAGTTTTAATCAATGCCTTTGCGGCCAACAGCGGCGCATATGGCGGCATTGTAATTTGTATTCGTCCGTCTGGCGCAATTTTCAAACTAACAGTCTTCGCTAAGCTACGTTTTTTAACGACAATTTCTCCGAATTCTTCGTCGGTAATAATTGTCATGACTAACCTATGTTAATGCGATTTCCGGCAATTGGGCGGCGTGGAGCTTCTGGGCGACTGGCGCCAATTTGCTTAAGAACAGTGCGAGCCTGACTACTTAAGGTGTGTCGACCACTGATCACGATATAAGATTCACTGCTGTGCGGAGCTGAAAACTGCTTCAATCGTCGTTCAAAAGATTCGTCATTTCCGCCGTAAGCCTTTATCCAACGATGCTTGGCTGTGGCTGGATCGGTTTGCACCCAAACAAATAGGACTTTATATCCATATTCCCTAGCAAGGCGATTGATACGCATACGATTCGTGCGCTGATCCGTTGATCCGTCCAAAATAACAGTTTGCTTAGTCTTCAAAAATTCTTCCAAAAGCGACAATGTTGCGTCAGAAATGGTTTTTGTATTGTCCGTAAAAACTTCAAATTGTCGAGAACTTACCACTGGAGAATTGAAAATCTTCGCAAATTCTACAGCGAATTGTGTCTTCCCTGAACCTGGCGCACCAACCATGGCGATAATATGCGGAAGTGAAGGTGATAAAGGTTTCATATTGAAAAATTATAGCAGATTTTTGACTAATAAAAAAGATTCCCTTTCAAGCGAGAATCTTGGCAGGAGTGGAGGGACTCGAACCCCCGACACCTGGTTTTGGAGACCAGTGCTCTAGCCACCTGAGCTACACTCCTATAGCAACTATTTTATCACGAATTAGCTTTGTCGCAAATGTTAAAATTGTGAAAAATAAAAACTCGTGAAAAAGATCCCAAAATCCCTTGAAAAAACATAAGCGTAGTTCTACAATTAACTCAGAGATGAAAATTTTAATGCTTGGGTGGGAACTTCCTCCGCACAATAGTGGCGGACTTGGCGTTGCTTGTTATCAGATGTCGAAAGCACTTGCCTCAGAAGGCGTTGATATCGACTTTATCATTCCCTACACCGCCGAACATCCTGGAATTGACTATATGAATATCTATTCAGCTACTCCTTTGCCGCCGAATTATCACGATTTGGGTGCGTATAATAACGGTTCAGAGGAAGACCGTGAAAACGCTAAGGACGAGTATGGTCTTTCGCCGATGCGCGCTGTACAGAGGCGTTACGGTAAATACGTTCGGAAGTTTGTGAAAAATCATCAGCCCGACGCGATTCACGCGCATGATTGGTTGACGATGGAAGCTGGAATAATTGCTAAGGAAATGACGGGCGCACCGCTGATTGTACATGTTCACGCGACGGAGTTTGACCGTTCTGGCGAGCAGTCAGGAAATCCTCTAGTTCACGAAATTGAGCAACAAGGCTTGTTGATGGCTGATCGGATAATCGCCGTTAGCGAGATTACGAAGGAAATAATTGTTAAGAATTATCACATTCCGCCAGAGAAAATTGAGGTGGTTTATAACGCGATTGATTTGGCTGATTTGCCGCCACACGAGTACGACGCCAGCACTTACAGATATTTGGAGGAGCTGAAAAAGGACGGCTATACGGTTGTTGGCGCGTTGACGCGACTCACGGTTCAGAAGGGTTTGACGTATTTTGTGCGAGCTGCAGCGAAGGCGCTTGAAAAATATGAGAAAATCGTTTTTGTTTTATCTGGAAATGGCGAGCAAAGAGATGAACTGATTGAGCTGGCGGCAGATTTAGGAATTAGCGATAAGATGATTTTTACGGGATTTGTGCGCGGAAAACAGTGGCGAGATATTTACTGTTTGATTGATGTTTTTGTGATGAGTTCGGTTTCTGAGCCATTTGGTTTGACTGCTTTGGAAGCGGCGCACCATGATACGGCACTACTTATTAGTCGTCAATCCGGCGTTGGTGAGGTTCTGAATAATATTATGCGGTTTGACTATTGGGATGTGAATAAATTGGCGGATGAAATTGTTAATATCGCTGAATCACCTGCCCTACAGAAATCTTTGAAGAAAAACGTTAAGAATGAATACGCGAGAATTTCCTGGCAAGACGCCGCTAAAAAATGTCTGAAACTGTATAAAGGAGCGCTGGTATGAACAAAAATAAAGGAATAGTTTTATATCTACACGTACACCAACCGTGGCGAATACGCGAGTATAGTATATTTGACGTGGCTTGGAAGCATAATTATTTCTCTGGCGGTCAAAATCCAGATCAGGACAATCAAAAAATATTCCAAAAAGTTGCAGAAAAGTCGTATTTGCCGATGAATGCTTT
>CAUTKJ010000051.1:0-2522 GCA_963539185.1 uncultured Candidatus Saccharibacteria bacterium
AATTTATAATCGGGTGAATCAAGCCAGAAAAGAACTGAGCCTTCCAAGCGCTCTCTTGAAGCCGATTATTGATCTTAGAGAACTTAGCAATCGATTTTTTCTGGCCATTAAAGACACGCATCACTTGATGTCCGCTATACATTTCTTCAATATGTCCATTAAGCTCGCCAAGCTGCGTTTGCTGGCGTAAGAATTGTTTTTGTGAGCTCTTTGCAATCAGCGTAATCACGCCACCCGCCAACGGAAGCACCAATAGCGCAACTAGCGACATCTGCCAGCTAATCGAAAACATCATCGCCAAAATTCCCAGCACCGTAACCGTTGAAGTTATAATTTGCGACAAACTCTGATTTAGTGTTTGGCTAATCGTATCGACATCATTAGTTATGCGACTAAGAACTTCGCCGTAAGTTTGCTTATCGAAATAACTCAGCGGTAAGCGATTTATTTTTTCGGACAATTGTTGTCGCATTCTGAAAGTTACGGTTTGCGTCACCTGAGTCATTATCCAAGTTTGAATATAGCGAAAAATTGTACTCAGCACATACAGTCCGACTAACAAAATAATTATTCGCCAAATAGCGTCAAAATGAAATTCTGGACGCCGACTAAGATCTAGCTTTTTAATCGACTCAAGCTGGCTGGACGGAATCTGTTTTTCAATCTCCGACTTATTCGGCAATCGGTTCAAAACGTCTGCGCCAGTAGTTCCCGCTGGTAAAGAAACACCTTTTGGCAATTTACTAATAATCGCCTCGTAGGCTTTCATATTGGTATAATCATCAACAATTTGATTCGTCGCGCCGCCTAAAATCTTCGGGCTGGCAATCGCAAAAATCGTGCTCCCAATCGCAAAAACCAACACCATCAACATTTGCCATCGAAAATCCGACAAATATTTGATCAGCTTCTTGACCGTTCCCTTAAAATCTTTAGCCTTTTCGCCGGTGCCCATTCCGCCCATCGGGCCGCCCATTCGTACTTGCTGTCGCTTTTTCGTGGTTTGCCTGGACATTACAACACTCCTTTCGCAGCAATAGACATTTTCTGTAAATCATCTTCCGAGAGTTGCGAAGCGGCAATTTCTTGATAAACTTCACAATCTTTCATCAATTCCTGATGCGTTCCCTGACCAACAATTTTTCCCTCATTAAGCACGATAATCTTATCTGCATTCATAATCGTATTAATTCGCTGACCAACAATTAACACAGTTTTATTCTTAGTTTCCTTCGCAAGCACAGCCCGCAACTTCGCGTCTGTCTTAAAATCAAGCGCCGAAAACGAATCGTCAAAAATGTAAACATTCGGCTCAACCGCAATAGCCCTCGCAATCGACAGACGCTGACGCTGACCGCCAGAAACATTGCTACCACCCTGAGCGATTTCACTTTTATAACCACTTTTTAACTCGCTAATAAATTCTTCCGCTTGGGCAATTTTGGCCGCCTTCTCGATCAACTCATCATCAGCCTCAGCGTTGCCGTATTTGATATTGCTAGCAACCGTTCCGCTAAACAGCACACCTTTTTGCGGCACGTAACCAATTTGACCAGACAAATCTTCCAGTTTCAGATTTCTAATATCAACGCCATCAAGCAAAATCTGCCCCGCCGAAACATCATAAAAACGAGGAATCAAATTTATCAACGTCGACTTTCCCGAACCAGTACTGCCAATAAACGCCGTTGTCTGACCAGGTTCGGCTACAAAATTAATATCCGAAAGCACTGGCAAATCCGCGTCAGGATAAGTAAACGTAACGTCCTTAAACTCAATTTTTCCCTTGGCATCTTTTGGTAATTTTTTCGGCGACTTCGGGTCAGTAATTGACGGCATTGTATCCAAAACTTCTCCGACTCGACGTACCGATACGGCGGCTCTTGGCACCATAATAAACACCATCGACAGCAACAAGAACGAGATTATCACTTGCATCGCGTATTCCAAAAACGCCATCATATTACCAATTTGCAAATTACCGCTGCTTATCAAATGCGCACCAAACCACACAATTGCCACACTCGAAAAGTTCATCACTAAAGTCATGATCGGATCAAGCAACATCATCAAACGGTTCACAAATAAATTCATCTTGTTCAATTCCAGGTTAGCTTCTTGGAATTTTTTCTGCTCAATCTTCTCGTTATGGAACGCGCGAATAACTTTTAGCCCAACCAAATTTTCCCGCGCCACCAAATTAAGTTTATCCACCAGCGCCTGCAATTTCTTAAACCTAGGTACGGCAATCGTAAATAATGTAGCGATAACTACGAGTAAAATAAACACCGCCAAAGCGATAATCCAGCTTAAATCGGGCGCATTATTCATGGCTTTTTGCAGACCACCAATTGCCATAATCGGCGCCATTAATGCCAGCCTTAGCAGCATTATTGATGTTGTTTGAATCTGTTGAATATCATTCGTTGAGCGCGTAATCAGCGACGCCGTAGAAAACTTGTTAAAATCCGCCAAAGAAAAACTTTCTATTCGTTCAAACAATTTCAATCGCAATTTTTGCG
>CAUTKJ010000052.1:0-2507 GCA_963539185.1 uncultured Candidatus Saccharibacteria bacterium
CAATTTCCGCCACATTCCACGCGCTCACGATATTCCGACGCGACTCTGGATTCGTTTTTATCATGTCAATGGCGCTCTGAATCTGGTCAATAGTTTCGCCCTTCCCGTCCGGCCATTTTCGCCATTGAACGCCATAAACAGGACCCAAATTTCCCCATTCTTCAGCAAACACGTGATCGCTCGCAATTTTACCGATAAACTCTTTCATGCCAGTGCGCCATTCATCGCCGTTAATTTCTGGTATTTTCTGACCAGTTTTTTCTAAGTAATTTTTATACGGCCACTCATCCCAAATATGAACGCCGTTTTGCGCCAAATATTCAATATTGCCCGTACCCTTAAGAAACCATAAAAGCTCATGAGCGACGCTCTTAAAATACAACTTCTTCGTGGTCATAGCCGGGAATCCGTCCGCCAAATTATACCGCGTCTGAATACCAAAAATTTCCGTCGTCCCCGTTCCCGTACGGTCGCCTTTTTGCACACCGTTATCACGAATGTATTTCAATGTGTCTAAATATTGCCTCATAAACCCTCCTCGCTTACCTCAAATTATGACAATATCCTCCAAAAACCACAAGCAGAATTACTAGTAGTTTTAACAACAAACACGCAATTTTTTACGACAATTTAGTCAAGACTTTGTCGATTAGACCATACTTTACAGCCTCATCCGGCGTCATCCAATAATCATGCTCCATATCGGACTTAACCTTAGCCAACTTCTGACCGGTGTTTTTTGCCATAATCTTCGCTAGCATTTCCTTAACTTCCAAAGTTTCCTTCATGTCAATTTCCATGTCGGTCACTTTTCCGTGCGTTCCAGAAGACGGCTGATGAATCATCACCTTAGCGTGCGGCAAGCAAAACCTCTTCCCCTTAGCGCCAGAGCTGAGCAAAAACGCCCCCATACTTGCCTGCAAACCAATTCCATACGTCGCCACATCGGGCTTAATAAAATTCATCGTGTCGTAAATTGCCATCCCGTCATAAACACTACCGCCTGGACTATTGATATATAGCGATATATCAGCTTGCGGGTCAACATACGCCAAATGCAACAATTGCGCCACTACGCTGTTCGCGGTATGCTCGTTAACGTCTTCGCCAAGGAAAATAATTCTCTCATTCAATAATCTCGAATAGATATCAAAAGCACGCTCGCCGTCAGCCGACTTTTCAACGACAGTTGGAATGAGATATGATTTTGGCATATTTACCCTATTTCTTCGTGTTTAATTCAACCAATTTAGCAACGGTCTTATCTGTAATCATTCGGTTGGCAATGTCGCGGTGGACGTTTGGATTGTCAAATTGCTCTAATATTCTCTTATCTTTGCCGTATTGTTGCTTAAAGAAATTAATCTGTTCTTGGATCTCATCACGAGAAGCATCAATCTTCAATTCCTTCGATAGTTCTGCCAATACCAGACCAGCCTTAACACGCTTTTCAGCCGCTGGACGAGCCTCTTTCTTCATCCACTCTTCTTTATCCTTGAAGCCCTGAGTCTTCAAATAGCTATCCAGGCTCAGCCCGCTATACATCAAATTCTGAGTCAAATCACGCTCGATTGATCGCAATTGATCCTCAACCAAAAGTTCTGGCAGCGCGGCTTTACTTTTTTCCGTCAATTCACCAACCAACGCGTCCTTAAACTTCTCATCAGCTTCGCGCTCTTTTTGTGCGGTGAGTTCACGCTTGATGTCCGCTTTTACTTCTTTCATCTCTGTAAATGGACCACATTTTGCAGCAAATTCATCATTTAGTTCTGGCAATTTCAATTCATTAACCTTGTGAAGTTTCACGGTAAACACAACGTCTTGACCTGCCAAATTCTCAGCGTGATAATCCTCTGGGAATTTCAGTTTCAAATCGAACTCTTCACCAGCCTTATGACCAATCACGCCTTCTTCAAATCCAGGAATGAATTGACCTTCACCAAGTTTCAAACCATATTCCTTAGCCGAACCGCCGTCAAACGCCACGCCGTCTTTCTTTCCCGTAAAGTCAATCACAGCCTCGTCGCCGAGCTTAGCGGCACGCTTGACCTCTGATTTTTCGGAATAGTTTTTACGGATTCGCTCAATAACCTCGTCGACATCTTTATCTTCGACCTTGGCTACTTCTTTTTTTGCTGACAATTTTTTGTAATCGCCTAATTTTACTGGCGGAATAACTTCAACTTCAGCCGTAAATTCCAACTCGGAACCAGGAACAAACTTTTTAACTTCAACGCTAGGTCGATCTAAAGCCTGCAATTTTTCCTGCAAAAACGCCTCAGCTACTGCCTTTGACAAAGCATTCTCCAGAACCTGCTCCTGAAGCGCATTCGGATCAACATGCTTAGCGGCTATACTTGCAGGAACTTTTCCTTTGCGGAAACCTGGAACTTTGATGTCGCGCGCCAACTTTGTCAAGGAAACCTGCTCTGCGTCAGCTAATTCGCTAGCGCCCAAAGAAATCGTCAATTGAACTTTAGTATCTGATAGTTTTTTTACAGTAGTCT